>NZ_JAGQCQ010000069.1:0-13183 GCF_024346275.1 Cyanobium sp. BA20m-p-22 | reverse complement strand
GGGCTGGAGGTGCTTGCCGGCGCCCTTGGCGTCCGCCAGAAACGCCACCAGCGCTGTGCCATCGAAGGCGAGTCGGGAGCCGTGGGCCAGCAGGCGGGGGATAAAGGTGCCCTGGCGTCCGGGTTTGGTCCCTGCCTGTGCGGTAGAGCAGGCTCTTCTGGTGACTGACGACGTTGTATGGCCGACGCCGGCGCCGAGTTTGATCATCCGATTTTTTCTGAGAGCCTGCGCCTGATCCGGGACTTGCCGGGAACGGCGGCGGCGCTGGCGCCGCTGGGCACCCTGCAGCAGGACGTGTTGCTGCGGCTGATCCACAGCAGTGGCGATCCAGAGCTGGCCGGACACTTGCGGTTTGGGCCGGGGGCCTGTGAGGCGGCGCTGGTGGCCCTGGCTGCTGGGGCGCCGATCCTCACCGACACGGCAATGGCGGCGGCGGCGGTGGCGCCGATGGCGGGGCGCACCTTCGCCAATCAGGTGCGCAGCGTGCTGGATTGGGCTCCTGACCAGGCTCCAGAGGACTCCACGCGTACGGCGGCTGGGATGGCGGCGGCGTTGGCCGGGCAGGCCCAGCCAGGCCTGGTGTTGATCGGCAGTGCCCCCACGGCCCTGGAGGTGCTGCTGGAGCTGGTGGCGGCAAAAACCGTGCCGGCGCCGGCCCTGGTGATCGGCATGCCGGTGGGGTTTGTGGGGGTGGCCCAGAGCAAGCGCCACCTGGCTGAGAGTGGCCTGGTGCATATCCGGCTCGAGGGCTCCAAGGGCGGAGCCGGCCTGGTGGCTGCGGCCTGCAACGCCCTGCTGCGCTCTGCCTGGCTTCAGGCGGCGAGTGCGCCGCCCCCTTTGATCTCCTGATCCACCTGGATGACGCTGTTGGCCTCGATGCGGCCCAGCACCTGGCGGGCCCGCAGCACCACCGCTGCCGGCACCCCGGCCAGGCGGGCGGCCTCGATGCCGTAGCTGCGGCTGGCGCCGCCGGGGGCCACCCGGTGCAGGAACACCAGGGCGTCGCCGGTTTCCTGCACCAGCACCTGGGCGTTGGCCACGTTGGGCAGCTGGTCGGCCAGGGCGTTGAGTTCGTGGTAGTGGGTGGCGAAGATCGAGCGGGCGCCGATGCCGCCGCGCTCCGGGGGGGTGGCCAGGTGCTCGGCCACGGCCCAGGCGATCGAGAGGCCATCGAAGGTGGCGGTGCCGCGACCGATCTCGTCGAGCAGCACCAGGGAGCGGGCGCTGGCGTGGTGAAGGATGTTGGCGGTTTCGGCCATCTCCACCATGAAGGTGGATTGGCCGCTCGCCAGGTCGTCGCCGGCGCCGACGCGGGTGAAGATGCGATCGGCGATGCCCAGGCGCGCCGAAGCCGCTGGAATCCAGCTGCCCATCTGGGCCATCAGCTGCAGCAGGCCGCTCTGGCGCAGGTAGCAGCTCTTGCCGCTGGCGTTGGGGCCGGTGAGGATGATCAGGTCGGGGCGGGGGGCGGCCTCGGGAATGGCACCTAGCACCACGCTGTTGGCGGTGAAGGGCTCCTCCACCAGCAGCTGCTCCACCACCGGGTGGCGGCCGGCTTCGATCTGCAGCAGGCGGGCCTCGGGACCGCTTGGGTCGGTGATTTCCGGGCAGCAGTAGCCGCCGGTGGCGGCCACCTCGGCCAGGGCGGCGAGGGTGTCGAGTTCGGCCACCAGGCGGGCGGCGCTGCGGATGGCGGCAGCCTGCTCGCCGACGCGGCCGCGCAGGCTGCAGAACAGCTCGTATTCCCGCTGGGCGGCGCGGGCCTTGAGCTGCTGGATGGCGCCCTCGCGGTTGCGCAGGGCCGGGGTGACGAAGCGCTCCTCGTTGGCCAGGGTCTGGCGGCGGATCCAGTGCTCCGGCACCGCCGCCGCCTTGGCCTTGGTGACGGCCAGGAAGTAGCCGAAGGTGCGGTGGTATTGGAGTTTGAGGGTGCCGATGCCGCTGAGCCGCCGCTCCTCGGCCTCCTGGCCGGCCAGCCAGGCGTCCTGGTCGTCGAGCTGGTTGCGCAGCCCATCGAGGGCCGGGTCGACGCCGTCGTGGATCAGGCCGCCCTCACTGAGGGAAAGGGGTGGGGCATCGAGCAGGGTGTGGCGCAGGTCGGCGGCCAGGGCCTCGAGCTCGGGCCAGGGGCGGGCCAGGGCCTGCAGGGGGGCGCTGCTGGCTTTGGCGAGCTGGGCGGCCAGCTGGGGCAGGCGCTCCAGACCATCGGCCAGGGCCACCAGATCCCGGGCGCCGGCACTGCCCGCCCCGGCGCGGCCGGCTAGGCGCTCCAGGTCGCCCATGGGCCGCAGCAGCCGGCGGATCGCCAGCCGCAGGGAGCGCTGGGCCACCAGCTCGCTGACGCCCCCTTGGCGCTCCAGGATCGCGGGGCGCTCCACCAGCGGCGCCAGCAGCCAGCGGCGCAGGCAGCGGCCGCCCATGGCGGTGTGGGTGCGATCCAGCGCCCAGAGCAGGGAGCCGTGGATGCTGCCGCCCAGCTGGGTTTTGGTGAGCTCCAGGTTGCGGCGGGTGGCGGCATCGAGCACCAACTGGTCGCCGGCGTGCCAGGTGGTGGGGGGATCCAGGGGCACCTGGGCCGTCTGGAAGGTGGTGTCCAGGTAGGTCACCAGGCCGCCCGCTGCCCGTAGTGCCAGCGGTGCTTCCCCCAGCCCCAGGCCAGCGAGGCTGGCCAGGCCGAAGCGCTGCTTGAGGGTGGCGGACGCTTCCGGCGCCTCAAAGGGGGTGCGGGGCAGGGGCGTCAGCCGCAGGGCCTCGGGGCACCAGGCGGGGCTAGTGCTGGGGTCTGCGGGGCTGGAGGCTGCGGGGCTGGCAGCAGTGGGGCTGGGCCAGAGCACCTCGGCGGCCTCCACCTGCAGCAGCTCCTGGTGCAGGGCATCGCTGCCTTCGCGCTCGGTGACCCGGAATTCGCCGGTGCTCACATCGGCCACCGCCAGGCCCCAGCGGCGGCCAGAACGATCCCGATCGCTGGAGCCCGCGCCCTCCAGCACCACGGCGCAGAGCCAGTTGTTGCGGCGGGCGGCCAGCAGGCCCTCCTCCAGCACCGTGCCCGGGGTGAGCACGCGGGTGATGCCCCGTTTGAGCAGTTCGCCCTTGGCCGGCCCCTTGCTGGCGGCGGTTTCCAGCTGGTCGCAGAGGGCCACACTCAGGCCGCGGCGCACCAGTTCACCGCAGTAGCGCTCGGCGGCATGGTGGGGGATGCCCGCCATCGGCACCCGGCCGAGTGCCTTGCCGGCCTCCTTGCCGGTGAGGGTCAGCTCCAGCAGCCGCGAGAGGGTGATGGCGTCTTCGAAGAAGCACTCGAAGAAGTCGCCCAGGCGATAGAGCAGCACCCGGTCGGGATGGGCGCGTTTGAGCTCCACGTAGTGGCGCAGCATCGGCGGCAGCTGCTCCGGCTCCACCAGGCCGTGGTGGTGCCAGGGGGGCAGGTCGGAGTCGGGCTCGGTGGGGGAGTCGGGGCTGGCGGCCGGCGGGGCTTCCGGCGCCGGCCTGGGGCTGGCCTGGCGGGTGCGGGGCCGGCCCGCGTTGGCAGACGGAGCCAGCTCCTCAGTAGCCGGCGGGCTCTCCTCAGGCAGGCCCAGGGCGGCTGCAAGCGAAAGCTGCTGGTCGGCTTCCGCGGCCACGGCTCTGGGTTGCTCGGGGGAGCTGATGGTAGGTGCGCTGGCCCGATCAGCTATGCGGGGATAGTCAGCTTTTGGGGTCAGCTTTTGGGTCAGCTTTTTTTGGGAATGAACTCCACCTCGGGAATTCCCTCGAAGTCGGCGTCCTGGGTGAGCAAGGTGGCCTGGTGGGCTAAGGCGGTGGCCAGCATTACGCTGTCTGCGAGCGGCAGCTTCCACTGCAGACCCAGTTGGGCTGCCTGCAGAGCCAGCGCGGCATCCAGAGGAATTTCTGTGCCCTGACGCATCAGGGCGATCGCCTGAATGGCTGGTCCCTCGCCGTGGCGACGCAGCATCCAGCGATAAACCTCCAACAAACTCAGGCTTGGCACCACCAGGCTCTTCGGCTGCTCGATGGCCGGGGCGAAGCAGCTGGCATTAGGGCCATCGGTGAAATATTCGATCCAGCCCGATGAATCCACCAGCCAGGGCGTTTCAGCCATGGCCGAGCTCGCGATCCAGGTCGCGGTCGAAGCTGTTGGGCCCGGCCACGAAGCCCCGCAGTGAGCCAGGCGCTGCTACGGGCACCAGCTCGATTCGGCCTGGTAGCGGCACTACCTGGAGCTTCTGCCCCGCCTTCAGGCCCATCTGCTCACGGACGCCGCGGGGGATGACCACCTGAAACTTCGGCGACACCGTGGTGACATCCATGGCCCATCGATCACACTTGCGTACAACGTAGCTCTGGTCGATCTTCTTGGGGCTGGCATCGAGTTGTGAAGCAACGGTGCTGGAGGCCTGGTCCTGCGTGTGAGAATCCCCCAACTGACCGGCAAAGCGCCGCTGCTGATCTATGCAGATCCTCAACACCCTCACCGTTCTGGCCCTGGTGGTGCTGTCGTTTGCCCTGATCGTGGCGGTGCCGGTGCTCTACGCCAGCAGTGAGGATTCGGGCCGCTCCAACCGCCTGATTCTGCTCGGGGGCATTGCCTGGGTGGCGCTGGTGCTGGTCAACTGGGGTATGAGTCTTTTCGTGGTCTGACGATTGGCGATTTTTGAAGGCCGGTTTACGGACACAGGTGGTCTGCGCATCGCCGTGGTGGTCGCCCGCTTCAACGACTTGGTGACCGGCAAGCTGCTCAGCGGCTGCCTCGACTGCCTGGGCCGCCACGGCATCGATATTGGCTCCGGCGACGGCTCCGGCAGCGCCCAGCTGGATGTGGCCTGGGTGCCCGGCAGCTACGAGATTCCCCTGGTGGCCCAGCGACTGGCAGCCAGCGGGCGCTACCAAGTGGTAATCACCCTGGGGGCGGTGATCCGTGGCGATACGCCCCACTTCGATGTGGTGGTGGCCGAGGTGAGCAAGGGCGTGGCTGCCGTGAGCCGTGCCACCGGCGTGCCGGTGATCTTTGGCGTACTCACCACCGACACCCTGCAACAGGCCCTGGAGCGGGCCGGCATCAAGAGCAACTTGGGCTGGAATTACGCCCTCCAGGCCCTCGAGATGGGCAGCTTGATGGCGGCACTGCCGGCCTGAGCTGCCTCTTGACCTGCCTCACGAGCGGCCTCAATGACCTGTCTCTGGGGCGCCTGTCTCCGTGCGCGCTGCTTGTGGGAACCCTGGGGGTGTCTGCCGAGGTGCTTAGGGAGGTTGTACATCTGTACAACCTCCTGGAGAGCCCTGGATCAACCCCCTAACCGATCCCGCCGCCATGACCACCGTTCCACTGGCCCAGGCTCGCCAACAGCTCTCCGGATTGGTTGATCGGGTGCGGGCCGGTGAGCCGGTGGTGATTAGCCGCCATGGCAAGCCGGTGGCGCGGCTGGTTTTTGAGCCCTCGGCAGATCCCACGGCCCAGCAGTGGCTTGAGCGCTTACGTCGCCTGCACCACGAGGCAAGCCATGGAGCCGTTTGATCCCTGGCGGCGGATGGGCAGCCATGGCCGGCTGCTCGATGTCTCCTTGTTGCGGGCACTGCTGGTGCCGGGGCCTGACGGGGCTGCCGCACTGGATTGGTTGGAGCAGGTGGGCGGTGGCCTGCTGATGGTGAGTGCCTGGAGCGTGCTGGAGTTTGAGGGGGAGCTCACTGGCTTGCCGCAACGTGAGCTTCTGGATGCATTTCTCGCCGAGCGTTGCCCGGTGGTGTGTTTCGAGCCTGACGACTTCGCGATGGTGCGTCACTGGCAGCGCTATCGACCTGGCCTGGCGGCGCTGCCCCTGTTGCTCCAGCTTCATTTGGCCTATCGGCTGGGCTTGCTGCCGGTGACCCTCGAACCTGACTTGGCAGCAGCTGCTGGCCTGATGTCTTACCCGGTGGAGGAGCTCTGTTTCACCAGCAGCTCCTGGGGGGCGGCGTCGCTGAAGCCCAGCTGCCGGTAGAAGCTGGCGCTGTTGGTGGTCATCAGGTAGGTGCGGGTTACGCCGCGCAGGGCTGGGGCCGCCAGCAGGGCCTCCACCAACTGGCGGCCCAGCCCCTGGCCCTGGAGGTCTGGCGGGATCACCACATCCCAGAGCACGGCGCGGAAGACGCCATCGCTGCTGGCCCGCCCGAATCCCACCAACCGCTTGCCGCGCCAGATACTCACCACCGCCGCACTGCCGGCCAGCATCTGGCGCAGCTGGCCGAGGCTGCGCCCCTGGGCCCAGAAGGCGTGTTGGTTGAGGAGCCGTTGCAGCTTCCACAGCCCGCGGCTCGGCCACAGGCCCGGGCCCAGCCCCAGCCAGCGCAGGCCGGGTGCCCCTGGGGCATGGATCAGGAGTCGCGGTGCGTCCATGGCAGCATTACCCGGAGACAAAGGGCGATCGGTGCAGCAGCGCAAGGGCATCATCCTGGCCGGGGGCAGTGGCACCCGGTTGCACCCGATCACCCAGGCGGTGAGCAAGCAGTTGCTGCCGGTCTTCGACAAGCCGATGGTCTACTACCCGCTCAGCACCCTGATGCTGGCGGGGATCCGGGAGGTGCTGATCATCACCACCCCCCACGACCGGGCCGCCTTTGAGCGGCTGCTCGGCGATGGCTCCGCCTGGGGCATGGCGATTGAGTACGCCGTGCAGCCCAACCCTGATGGGCTGGCCCAGGCCTTTTTGATCGGCGCCGATTTCCTCGCCGGTGCGCCGGCGGCCCTGGTGCTGGGCGACAACCTCTTCCATGGTCACGACCTCAGCCCCCAGCTTCAGGCCACCAATGGCGGCAGGGCGGGGGCCACGGTGTTTGCCTACCCGGTGCGCGATCCCGAGCGCTACGGCGTGGTGGAGTTTGCCGCCGATGGGCGGGTGCTGAGCATTGAGGAGAAGCCCGCCAAACCCCGCTCCCGCTTTGCGGTGACCGGCCTCTATTTCTACGACGACACCGTGGTGGAGCGGGCGCGGCGGGTGCTGCCCTCGGCCCGCGGCGAGCTGGAGATCACCGACCTCAACCGCCAGTATCTGGAGGAGGGGCTGCTGCAGGTGGAACTGATGGGCCGCGGCATGGCTTGGCTCGATACGGGGACCTGCGATTCCCTGCATGAGGCCGGCAGCTACATCCGCACCCTGGAACACCGCCAGGGACTGAAGGTGGGCTGCCCGGAGGAGGTGGCCTGGCGGATGGGCTGGATCAGCGGCGCCCAGCTTGAGGCCCTGGCCCTGGCGTTGCGCAAGAGCGGCTACGGCGATTATTTATTGCAGTTGCTGGAGAGTGGCGATGCGGGCTGAGTCGTTGCGGGGTTCTGGTGGGGCCGTGGTGGAGGGTCCCCTGCTTCTGACGCCCCAGGTGTTTGGCGACGATCGCGGCTTTTTCCTGGAGAGCTGGAATGGGGAGCGCTGGCAGGAGCTGCTGGCGGCCCATGGCCAGAGCCCCGTGCCCTTCGTGCAGGACAACCACTCCCGCTCGGCCCGGGGCGTGCTGCGCGGGCTGCACTGGCAGCTGCCGCCCCACCCCCAGGCCAAGTTGGTGCGTTGCGTGCTGGGGTCGATCTTTGATGTGGCAGTGGATCTGCGCCGTGGCTCGCCCAGCTTTGGCCAGTGGTTGGGGGCTGAGCTGAGCGCCGCCAATCACCAGCAGCTCTGGATCCCGGTGGGCTTCGCCCATGGCTTCCTCACCCTCAGCGAGCACGCCGAAGTGCTCTACAAGACCACCGACTTCTGGAGCCGCAGCTGTGAACGGGCCCTGCGCTGGGACGATCCCGACCTGGCGATTAGCTGGCCCCAGCTGGAGACTCCCCCCCTGCTTTCCGAGAAGGATGGGGCGGCCCCGCTGCTGGCGGAGCTGGGCGCCGCCGATCGGTTCGACTGAACTTGGGATTTAACAGGCATCCCGATCTAACAGGCATCCCGACTTAACAGGCATTGCGACTTATTAATGCTGAATTGGCGAAAGCCTGTTGACCCCGGCACGGGCCCGGTCAGTGGTCAAAAGGTCTATTGCGGTCGGCTGGCTGGATCGATATAACTCTGCTGATACGTGCCGCGCCGTTCAGGCAAGGGGGCCGATGATATCTAAATTCATTGCGCTGCTCGATCGCTGGATTGCGGCTTCCAGTGGTGCCGACCGCCGGATTGAGGAGCTCGAAGCCCTGCATCGCAAGGGCCTCTATGCCATTCGCCACTCCCCTGAGGTGGATATTGCCCCCGCTGACTACTGCGAAGCGGCTGGCCTTCCCCGCGGCACCTACTGGCCTGTGGTGGTGGCTGCCGTGCTCGATGAGGTGTCCAACAGCCAGCAGAGCCACACCGTCGAAACCCTCAGGGCCCTGGTGCAGGCAAATTTCCTCAAGCAGCAGGGGATGGAGCGCACCCTGGCCTTCATGGCCAAAGCAAACCCTGTCGCCAAGACCCTGATCTTCGACCGCCGGCTGGATGCCGCCTGAGCCTGAATTTGAGATGACTGACCTGCTTCCTGCCGGTATTGATCGGGTGCTGGTGACCGGCGGCGCCGGCTTCATCGGCGGGGCGGTGGTGCGCCGCCTGCTGCGCGATACGACCGCGGCCGTGTTCAACCTCGACAAGGTCGGCTACGCCAGCGACCTGACCAGCATCGGCCCTAACCCGCGCCACCAGCTCCTGAAGGTGGACCTCGCCGACGCGGCCGCCACGGCCGAGGCCGTGCGCGTGGCTGACCCAGACCTGGTGATGCACCTGGCGGCGGAGAGCCATGTGGACCGCTCAATCGATGGGCCCGGCGCCTTCATTGAGAGCAATGTGACGGGCAGCTTCAACCTGCTGCAGGCGGTGCGGACCCACTGGGAGGCCCTTACCAGCGACCGGCAGGCAGCTTTTCGCTTCCACCACATCAGTACCGATGAGGTGTTTGGCTCCCTGGGGCCCGAGGGTCGCTTTTCAGAAACCACCCCCTACGACCCCCGCAGCCCCTATTCGGCGAGCAAGGCTGCGAGCGACCACCTGGTGAGCGCCTGGCACCACACCTATGGCCTGCCGGTGGTGCTCACCAACTGCTCCAACAACTACGGCCCCTGGCAGTTCCCCGAGAAGCTGATCCCGGTGGTGATCCTCAAGGCGGCGGCGGGCGAGCCGATTCCGCTCTACGGCGATGGCGCCAACGTGCGCGACTGGCTCTATGTGGAAGACCACGTGGAGGCCCTGCTGCTGGCGGCGACCCGGGGACGTCTGGGCCAGAGCTACTGCGTGGGCGGGGCGGGCGACCATGGCAGCCCGAGCGAACGCACCAACAAGCAGGTGGTGGAGGCGATCTGCAGCCTGATGGATCAGCTGCGGCCCGAGGGCGCCCCCCATGGACGCCTGATCACGCCGGTGACCGATCGCCCCGGCCACGACCGGCGCTACGCGATCGATGCGGCCAAAATCACCAGCGAACTGGGCTGGCGGCCTGGCCACAGCTTCGAAGAGGGCCTTGGGGCAACGGTGCGCTGGTATCTCGACAATCTGGCCTGGTGTGGGCGGGTACAGGCCCAGGCCGGCTACCAGGGCCAGCGGATCGGCACCAGGGCGGCGGCTTCCCAGCCCTCTGCCTAGCCCCAGCCCCAGACCCTCTCGCGTTACCAGACCCGTGTACCCGTACGACCTGTGAAGGTATTGCTCACCGGCGCCGCCGGCCAGTTGGGCCAGGCCCTGATCCAATCCAGGCCCGAGGGGGTAGGGCTGATTGCCTGCGGCCGGGCCGAGCTGGACCTGGCCGATCCGCAGGCCTGTGCCGCAGCGGTGTTCGAGCACAGGCCGGCCTGGGTGCTCAATGCAGGCGCCTATACGGCGGTGGATAGGGCCGAAAGCGAGCCGGAGCTGGCCCATGCCGTCAATGGCGGCGCCCCGGCGGCCTTTGCTGAAGCGCTGGCGTCCACGGGGGGCCGGTTGCTGCAGGTGAGCACGGACTTTGTCTTCAACGGCGCCCAGGGTTCCCCCTACCGGCCCGACCAGCCCCTCGATCCGCTCGGGGTGTATGGCGCCAGCAAGGCCGCCGGCGAGGTGGCGGCGCTGCAGTTGGCCGGTGCCCGGGTGCTGCGCACCAGCTGGGTGTACGGCCCGGTGGGTCAGAACTTTTGCCGCACCATGCTGCGGCTCCACCGCGAACGGCCCCAGATCGGCGTGGTGGCCGACCAGGTGGGTTGCCCCACCAGCACCCACACCCTGGCCGCGGCCTGCTGGCGGGCGATCGGGCTGGGGGCCCCCGCCGCCGCCGACCAACCGCGGATTTTGCACTGGAGCGATGCCGGTGCGGCCAGTTGGTATGACTTCGCGGTGGCGATCGGCGAGCTGGGCGTGGCGGCTGGCCTGCTGGAGCGGGCCGCCAGCGTGCGGCCCCTCACCAGCGTCGAATACCCCACCCCGGCCCAGCGCCCCAGCTACTCCTTGCTCGACTGCAGCGCCAGCCGGGCCGCCCTGGGGCTCGAGCCCCAACATTGGCGAGCGGCCCTGGCCCAAGTGTTGGCTGAGGTGAGGCCGGCGAGCTGAGCCGGGGGGGCATGCACGCCCATGGCGTCGGGGAATATGTACAAGCTGTACAGAAGACCTGACCTGGCCTGAGGGCCTGGCGAGCGCCGGCTGCTGTCGTTGTGCCCGGAGCCAGCTTGTGGCCGTTCCCAACGGATGATCAAGGTGTCTGACATCCAGTATTGGTGTCCTATCACTGGCCCCATGATCGCCATGGAGGTCTGATTAGCTCTAGCCAGTTATCACTCTACGAAGTTGGTCAAGGAATTGATCTGGGTAGGGGTACCTGTGATGGCGGTAACAGCGTTGGTGTTGATGCTGTTCAGGTAGCTTGCGAAGTTGGTGGTTCCTTGAGGAGCGACAATGCCAAAGCTTCCGCCACTGGGGACTCGGAGCTTGAGGTCTTTATCGAAGGCCTTGGCGAGGTTGTTCCCATCAATCTTGAACTGAATGTTTGAGGATTTGTTTGTGCTGTCACTGCGCAGATCGATGGCATCGCTGGCTCCTGCTGCTGAGACAATGGTGTTGCCAGTGACCAAATAACTAATCTGAGCTGTGGATGCCGCAGCGTTTTCGGCAATTCGGGATGAGATCACGTCCCTCGCGTCACCGCTAGAGGTGGCAAGGGTGGTAAGGGTGTTGTTGCTCAAGGCGATATCGCCTTTGAAGATTACTGATGCGCCAGCATCTTCATTTGCATCGATTTCGATGCCGTCACCATGGGTGACAGTGATGTTGTTGTTGGAAATTGCCAGGTCAAGGTTCACGTAGCCAGAGGGAAGGCCTTGGGCGATTTTGAATTTGATTCCTTCGGCGCCAACATCATTGTTAATGTTCTCGGTATTGGCTGCAATGGTATTATCTTTGATGGTAATCTTGTAGTTGCTGCTGGCTGAATAGGCGGCGGCAGGGTTGGCGTCATTGCCATTGCTGTCCCTGCCAAGAGCGTTGTATTCGTGTAGGGTGATGGCAATGCCATCGGTTGATCCTATTTTGTCCCCTGTAGTTTTAAGGGTGTTCTTTGCGATGTAGAGTGTGGCATTGCTATTGGCTCCGAAGGAATCGAAGGTAATGGCCTCGTCTCCCACCTTGTCGATGGTGTTACCAGTTGCTGTGAGAACTAAATTACCGTTGGTGCCGACGTTTGCATCAATGCCGTCGGCGCCAGTGCGTAGGTTGGTTATGGTGTTGTTGGTAATATCTGCTGTTAGCGTGGTAGTTTTCGAGCATGCTGCTCCGGAGACTGTGGCAAGGCCCACGTAATTCATAGAACTTGCGCCGTCTCGGCAAACGTTGACCTCGATGCCGTCAGCAGCGTTGCCGCGACCGTTGCCGCCATTGGTGAGATTATTGTCCTTCACAGTATTGCTGTTGATTTTAATGTAACCAGCTTTGTTGTTGGCGACAAAAATTCCGGCTTCAAGGTTGGAATCATTGACATCTACCTTCATGCCTTGAACAGTATTTCCTTGGACTAGGTTGTTTTTGTTGGTTCCAATATCTTGAAGGTAAATGCCCTCTCCAAGCGCATTGGAAATTGTATTGTTAAGTATGCTGATGTTGTCCGAGTTGCTTACGGATATGCCACGGGCGATCTGGGAGGAGGTTGCCGCCACTCCGTCGTTATAGGGATTAGTCACCCATGCAAGTGTGCTAGCAGTTGGGTCGGTAATTGTATTGCCGCTAATGGTGAGGTTGGTTACCCCGTTAAGATTGATGGCCCCGTAGCCACTGGCTGAGCCGGTAAATGTGTTGTTTGCAATCAACAGATTGCTGGTGCTGCGATTTACGATTGAAGCATTGGTAAATGCGAAGCCCGAGATCGTGGTGTTGCTGGCAACTGTCAGGGTGCCGTTTGTGATTGTCGGCTTTGTGTTGGCGCTGCCTACGCCGTAGATGGTGCTCAAGTTAGCTTGGCCGTATTGCGTGTTGATGGTGGGGGCGTTGTTGCCATTGCTAAGTACTGCACCTTGGGGAATCGCCAGGCTGCCACCGTTGAGATTGGTTGCCCGACCATCAGCTACCAGGATCACGTTGCTGCTACCGGCACCCACTGCAGCAGCAAGACTGTTGTATTCACAGTTGTTGCCGCTGGCATTGGTGCCCACACAACGGATCACCCATGCATTATTGGTGTCGGGATTCTGGGCTATCTGGGTGCCTTGGATGCGAACTTCGCTGATTCGTACATCGATCTCACGCTCCACAGGAAGGCCGCGCTGAGCTAAGAGGTCTATCTCTGCGCGAGAGATTTCAGCTGCGGTATCTCTGGTCTGAGGCTGGCTGCCGTAGCGGATGTAGCCGGTCGCTTTGCTCTGGAATATGTCGTCGTAGCTGTAGGTGGCGCCCACTGCGAAGTTGTTAGCGATGCGTGCTTCCGCCCGCGCGCTGAAGCCGGATGAGTCGGGTCCCTCAGCCACGGTGGCATCTAGGTAGTAATAGCCGGCATAGAGCCATAGCCCCCCTTGGTCCCACCTGGCCACTGGCGTACCCACCTCGAGGTCGAGTCCGCCGAAACTTGTTATCCAGTCTTTGTAGGCGCCAGTTAGGTAGAGATTGTTATTGCTCAAATAGGCACCGGAGTAGCCACTCCCCAGTAACTCGTTGCTGTTGCTAAGTGGGATATAGCCGTTTGCCCTGATCTCCACGTTTTTGTTGAGAGCCTCCAGTCCTACGCGTGCTTGCCAGTTGTAATCACCTTGATA
>NZ_JAGQCQ010000068.1:0-13207 GCF_024346275.1 Cyanobium sp. BA20m-p-22 | reverse complement strand
GGCATCGTGGTGGAAGGCCTCACCCGCTTTGGCATCGCCCACCAGATCGGCCTCGGCGCCTTGGTGGATGGCTACGCCGCCTGCCGCACCCAGTTCCTGCCCTTCTGTTTCTGAGCCCCTGCGCGGTTCTCGCACCCACTGCCCCCGGCTAAGCCGGGGGCTATTAGCTGGAGGGCGGCCTGCGGGCCGACACGATCAGCAGGTTCTGGAGTAGCTCCTTGCTGCTGATCAGAAGGTGGGCCAGCCAGGTGCCCGTCAATCTGGGCTCAGAGACCCGATCGCCCCTGCAACGGCTGATGGCCTGCTCGATCTCGGCCAGCTCACGAGCAATGTTGCGCACCATCGCCTCGGTGCTCTCGCGGGGGCTGGGCCGGAGGGGGAATTGCATCAGCTCCACTTTGCCCGTCCTCTCAACCATCGGGGGTGACGCTGACATCGCCCTCCAGCAGCAGGCAGGTTTCCTGTTCGTCGTAGGCCCAGTGGAAGGTACTGATCTCACAGCCCCAGATGGGCCAGCACCTTGCCTGCTCTGACTCAGGTCCCCATAGACCGTGCGGATGCTGACTCTGGGGCTTACCCCGGAGCGTTGGGCGGAGATTGCAGCAGCCTGTTCGGTGAGGGTTGTTGCGATGGTGATGGAAACCCAAGAGACGGATCAGACCAGCTGCTCATCGCTGAGCTCGCCGCTGATATAGCGATGTAAGACGGTGCTGATAAGAGTTTGGTAAGGCATACCCAGCCTCAGTGCCCTGACGCGCAGGGCCTCTAGGTCAGAACCGGAAAGCCGGATGTTAATTCGTTGGTCCTTCTGGCCGGTGACCTGGGCTGACTCTCTGAGCTGATTGAGCAGATCAGGAGTAGCAATTGAACTCAGCGCGCCCGACTCCACAGCTTCTAGGAGCTCACGCTCGTCTTTATCGAGTAAGTCGTTGTTAGAGGGAAGGTGGCTTTGCATCGTCATGGCATGTCTTGACGGAGGTAGTCGCGTGTGGCTTTTCGGCTGGGAATAATCGTTTTAAGAAAGAGGTAGTCGTCGTCTTCCACGTATGGAACGAGGTAGACGTATTGATTCACCTCAACAACAAGGATGCACTGGCCCGGATATTGCTCTGGATTGGGGTGGGCCAACACATCGAGCAAGCCTCCAATTTCGATGGCCACAACAACAGCCTCGAAATGGATGGACCGTTGGGCACCGAGCTGCTGGTTTTTATCACTGCTCCAGCGAAAGGGCTTCATAAGCGCAGTTTAGGTTCTCTGTCTGCCGTTTGTCATCAAGAAGCACTGAGCTGCTGCGGCAAGAGCTAGCAGCCGAGCGCCCTGGTGGATGGAGCCTGAATTGCCGATCTCGCTCCACCCGGCCTTGGCGTCACTGCTACCCCGCCTACAGCTGGTGCAGAACTGCTGGCACTTGCTGGCGGGCCGCCGTGAGCACTCCCCGCCATCGGGCTTCTTCCGCGATGCCCTGCGCACCTTGGCCGGAATGCTGGCCTCCGGCCATTGGCGGATCTGGAGCGCCACCACCCAGCTGGGGTGATCAGCAGTTGCTGGGTGGCGGGCCTGAGCAGGAGCAGGCAATCGAGAAGCTCTCCTCCTCCGGGCCGATAGCGGGTTCGGTTGCAGCCGGCGGCGATGCCCCACTGCAGAAAGCCGACGTGATCGCTTACGACACGGCACTGCTGCGCCAAGAGAGCGAGACCGTTTATGCCAATCCCCGCTCCAGCGCAGGCGGGCCTGCTGCGTGGTTGAGCGCTGGCAAAGATCAGCCCCCGCAAATTTACCAGTGGCAAGCACCAGCGCAACGCAGTGCATTGGGGCCCCACCCCATAGCAGCCGTTTGCAGATGCCCGGCTGCTGCTGGGCGAAAACGCCACCCCTGGTGGTACCACCTCTGCTGTGGTGGCCAGCCACGTGCTCGAGTGCTTTCTTAAGCGCTCTCGTTACATCACGGCATCCGTCGCGCCTCACCCAACGCTCTAGATCAGAAGCGGTACGGCGGAACGGCGAGCTCCATCACTCATTGAGTAACTTGCGGAGATGAGCCGACCTTCGTAGCAGCCATGCCAGACGAGACCATGCCAAACGAGACCATGCCCGGCGGAAGGCCATCCCATGTAGTTGTCGTCGGAGCTGGCTGGGCTGGTTGGGGCGCAGCCAAGGCACTCTGTGAAGCCGGTATTCGTGTCAGCTTGATTGATGGGATGCCCGATCCAACGGGCAGTCAAGCAATCACGACCAAAAGTGGCAAACCTTTCGAGGCAGGCACCAGAGGTTTTTGGAAAGACTATCCCAACATCAATGCCCTAACCGATGAACTCGGCGCTGGCGATATCTTCACTGACTTCACAACCAGTGCCTTCTGGTCGCCCGATGGGTTAGAAGCAACAGCGCCTGTCTTTGGAGACGCACCCCAATGGCCAAGTCCCCTTGGCCAGATGGTGGCAACAATGACCAACTTCACTCGACTACCCATTCAAGATCGGCTCAGCATCGCAGGGCTTCTCTATACGATGCTTGACCTATATCGCAGCGATAAGATTTTCCAGCAGTACGACGATCTCGATGCGCAATCACTCTTTGTCACGCTCGGCATCAGCGATCGACTCATCAATGAGTTCTTGCGCCCCACCTTGCTGGTTGGCTTGTTCAAGCCTCCCGAAGAGCTTTCGGCCGCAGTCACCATGGAGCTCCTCTATTACTACGCGCTGGCCCACCAAGACTCATTTGATGTCCGTTGGATCAAGTCGAAAAGCATCGCTGAACATCTGTTTGCGCCCCTGAGTCGAAGGCTGATTTCCCGCCATCATCTGCAGGTCCTTGGGGGAACGTTGGTGAGACGGGTGAATGTGTCGCCTGACTCGCGGCGCGTCTGCTCGGTTGAGCTTATGAACGTGGCAACCAAATCAGTTCAGGTGATTGACGATGTGGATGCTGTGGTCATGGCCGTTGGCGCAAAAGGGCTCAAGTCTCTGATGGCTCAATCTCCAGAACTCAGCAATGCAGTACCAGAGCTTGTTAGGGCTGCTTCGCTTGGTTCCATCGATGTCGTGTCAGCACGTCTGTGGCTGGATCGGTATGTTCCAATCGCATACCCAGCCAACGTGTTTTCCCGCTTCGAATCACTGAAGGGCTCTGGGGGCACTTTTTTCATGCTGGATCAGCTGCACAAGGATGCTCAACAGGCTCTCTGGGGTGATGAGCAGCCCCAGGGCTCGGTGGTAGCCAGCGACTTTTACAACGCATCGGCTATCGCAGCGATGAGTGATCAAGAAATCATCGATCTGCTTGCGCGCGAGCTGCTTCCCATCGCCCATCCAGAATTCACCAATGCCAGGGTGGTTGATTCCGAGGTACGGCGCTATCCAAGCTCGGTTTCGCTCTTTTCTCCGGGCAGTTTCAGAAAACGGCCACCATTGGAAACCTCAGTGCGCTCGATCGTCTGCGCTGGCGACTGGGTGCGGATGGGCGACAAAGAACATGGAGCAAAGGGTCTGTGCCAGGAACGAGCCTATGTGTGCGGGCTGGAGGCAGGGAACTCCCTGATCAGACGCAAGATTGTCAACGGTGCCGGTCACTCCCATCCCGTTCTCCCTATTCGGGCAGACGAGCCACAAGTCGTTCTAGGCCGTGCTCTCAACAAGCTCGTAATGGATCCAATCGAAGCCCTTGGCCTGAAACTGCCGTGGTTCAACATCGCCGCATCAGCAAGGCAGTTCTCAATAACATCACCCCACGGCGATCCTCGGCGACGGAACCCTGCTGGCCCCCCTGACTAAGGCCGCTTACCGCCTCTGCGCACGCCCGGGGCAGTTGTGCCAGATCTGAACGGCATCTCGCTTGCCCCGGGGCCGGATCTGCTGGTGGTGGGCAGCGGACTGGGGGGGCTCTGCGCCGCCGCCATGGCAGCCCGCCATGGCCTCGAGGTGCTGGTGCTTGAAGCCCACGACCAGCCCGGCGGCGCGGCCCATGGTTTCCAGCGCCAAGGCTTTGCATTCGAATCCGGGCCCTCCCTCTGGAGCGGGCTGGGGAGCTGGCCCAGCAGCAATCCGCTGGCACAGGTGCTGCGGGCGATCGGGGAGGAGGTGCGGGTGCACCGCTACCACGAGTGGGGCCTACTACTGCCCGAGGGCCAGCTGCGGGTGGGTGTGGGCCTGGAGCCCTTCCTGGCCGTGGTGCGCGACCTGCGCGGAGCTGCCGCCGCTGACGAATGGGCCCGCTTCATGCAGGTCCTGCAGCCCTTCTGCGCCACCGCCCGCTCCCTGCCGCTGCTGGCCCTGCGGCCGGGCCTGGGTACGGCGGCCGTCCTCGGCGGCCAGGGCCTGGGGCTGCTCGCCCAGGCGGGCAGGCTGGCCCAGCTAGGCGGTGCCTTCGGACCGCTCGCCCGTCGCCACCTGCGCGATCCCTTCCTGCTCCACTGGGTGGAGCTGCTCTGCTTCCTGATCTCCGGGCTGGGGATGGAGCAGACCAGCGCCGCGGCGATGGCCACCATGTTTGGCGAGTGGTTCGAACCCGATGCCGCTCTGGACTACCCGATCGGTGGCAGCCCCGCGGTGGTGGAGGCCCTGGTGCGGGGCCTGGTGCGCCACGGCGGCCGGCTTCAGTGCCGCTCCCCGGTGGCGGAGATCCTGGTGGAAGGTGGCAGGGCCTGCGGGGTACGGCTCACAGGGGGCGAACGCATCGCTGCCCGGTTGGGCGTGATCGCCAACCTCAGCCCCTGGGATCTGCCGGCCCTGCTCCCAGAGGGCTCCGTTTCCGAGCGCTGGAGGCGGCAGCGGCAGGCCACCCCGGCCTGTGCGAGCTTCCTGCACTGGCACCTGGGCCTGCGCGGCGACGACCTGGCTGAGCTGCCGATCCATCACGTCTGGGTGGGCGACTGGCAGCGGGGCATCGGCGCCGAGCGCAACATGGTGGTGCTGTCGATGCCGTCGCTGCTGGATCCCTCCCTGGCGCCCCCGGGGCATCAGGTGCTGCATGGCTACACCCCCGCCAACGAACCCTGGGAGCTCTGGGGGGAATTGGAGCGGGGCAGTGCCGATTACGAACGCCTCAAGCAGGAGCGCTGCGCGGTGTTCCACCAGGTGTTCGATGGCGTTCTGCCCGATTGGCGCGAGCGGGTGGTGATCGAGCTGCAGGGCACCCCCCTCACCCACCGCCACTTCCTGCGGCTGCACCAGGGCAGTTACGGCCCGGCCTGGCCCGCCGATCGGGGGCCGTTTCCCGCCGGCGGCACTCCTGTGCAGGGGCTGGTGCTCTGCGGCGCCGGAGTGTTCCCCGGCATCGGCGTGCCGCCGGTGGCCGTGAGCGGCGCCATGGCGGCCCACCACTTCGTGGACGCCCGTCGCCAGCGGCGGCTACTCCAGGAGGTGGGCATCCTGGAGGCCTAAGTCGGCCCTGGCCGGGCGCAAGGGCTTCTCCCAGCGGCCATAGAAGACCGTGAGGCGCTCGGCATCGTGGGCCTTGATCCCACCGGGATAGACGTGCACCACCAGCTGGCGGATCTCGCAGCGGGGAGAGGGAGAAGCCATCACAGAGTCGCCGACCGTGATGGCGATCGACACCTCCGCTCAGCCGAACATCAGCTGGACTCTGCGTTGGTAGTCAGGCTGCAGGCTCTGCGGCAGGGCGCCGATGCGCCGCAGCACTAGGGGCATGGCCAAGGTTGTCATTCGCGTCAGCCGCAGCCTGGATGACACCTTGAGGCCGCTTATCGCGAAGTCAGGCTGACTGGTGAGGATGTCGAGCTCATCATCCTGGGGTGGACCGTGCAGCCTGGAGCTGATGAAGGCGACAACAACATCCAGATGGCGATGACTCAGCGCCACCACCAACGCAGGCCTCAGCTTGCTGCTGGTCCCGTCGGTGAACGGGAAGGGCACCAGCACAATTTCGCCTCTGCTGAGCATCAGCCAACCAGAACCGGCTCGCCGTCCGAGAGGCTGTAGAGATCAGGTTCGTCTTCCAGATCAGCAAAAGCACCGGCTTCTATAGCCAGCTGCGCCAGATCCGCAGAGGTCAGTTCAGCGTCCTGCTCCATTTGGACAAGCAACCAGTGACGATCAGTCACCGGGAGGCTGCGGATTAGCGCCAGTAGGTTCTCAGCCGTTGGGGGAATGCTCATTCATCCACGCTATCCCGATTCCCTTGTCCAAGCGAGCCCACGAGGCAGCAGGGCAACAGCCCATCCAGCTCTGGATAGATAGGCATCGCCGGCACCGCGAGCTGCTGCTCAAACAGCACCTGGGCCGCCAGAGCCGAGAGCCGGGGCCAGCGCCCACTGCAGAAGGCCAGATCCTCCAGCAGCTGCCAGCAGCACTGCTGGAGGCGGGATTTGCGGGGCAGAGAGGCCATCGGAGCCCATTCAGGAGCCGGTGGAGACCGCTGCGTAGGCCTGCATCCATCGTGGTATGGGCCCGTGACGTGATCTGGGGCCGATCCGCGGAAGTGCAGCACCGATGGGCCTCACCTTGATCGAGGCAGCCACTGGTTGTGTGAAAGAGCCCGAGAGCCGCCTGGAGCACCTGGCGGTGATCAAGACCTTCGCTAGGGGCGAACTCCTCATCTGGTTGCCGTTCATGAACATCGTCGGCGGCGGCGCCAGCGACGAGGGTCATGCCGCCGCCAGGGCTCTGCTGCAACCCGGTGCTGGACACCCCGGCCGGAGCCGCGGAGCCCGAGCCGCGCTCGGCCTCAGACAACCGGACGCAAGGGCTGCTCCCAGGCTTCCTCTGGGCAGATCAGATCCCAGCAGCTGCCGATTGGCTCGGGCAAAGAGAAGAGCACCAGCTGCCGAGCTGCTGTGGTTGCCGGAACGGCCTTGGGCTGCTTGGTGATGCTGGAGCGGAGCAGGGTGGAGGTGGCTTGCATCGCAGGAAGGAGAAAAAAAGCCCCCACTCGCGCCCACTAAGCCGCAGGGTCAAGGCCGTCCAGGTGGCACCGAAAGGTGCACTCAGTAATTCCCACCGGGCGCTCGCCTTGGCCTTGACCCTGCTGGCCCACTAACCGCGGTGTCGTGGACACAGGACGGGCCGCAAACGGGAAAGGCCCGGAGCAAGGTCTCCTTGCGTAACTGCCCATTCGGCTGCTGGCCATCACGAACCAGAGGCGCCAATGTTGATAGCATTGCTATCGACGCTGTGATGTAGCCATGCCAGATCTGTTAGTGCGCGGCGTCGATGCCGCCCTGGTCCAGGCGCTCAAAAAGCGCGCTGGTGCCCATGGCCGCAGCCAGGAAGCGGAACTGCGGGCGATCCTGTCCGCTGCGCTGCTGAGCCCACCGCGGCGCAACCTGGCGGAATTACTGGCGGCCATGCCGGATGTCGGTGTGGACGCCGATTTCCAGCGCCCGAACGATCAAGCAGTGGCCCGTGATGTTTTTGATTGACACCAACGTGATCAGCGAGGCCCGTAAGGGCCGCCGCGCTGATGCGGGTGTGCAGGACTTCTGGGCAACTGCTGCCCGCGACAACACCCCGCTTTTTCTGGCGGCGGTCAGCATCGGTGAGTTGCGGCGAGGGGTGGAGTTGATTCGCCACAGGGGGGATCAACCGCAAGCCAAGCTGCTGGAGCAGTGGCTGGCTGAGGTGTTGCAGACCTACGGCGATCGGGTGCTGGACCTTGATGGCGATGCAGCCCAGATTTGGGGGCGACTGCGGGTGCCCAATCCTCACAACGCCATCGATAAGCAGATCGCCGCCATCGCCCTGCTGCACGACCTCACAGTGGTTACGCGCAACATTGATGACCTCGCTGGCTGCGGAGTGCGGCTGCTGAATCCGTTTCAGCCCCCGCCGTGATGCACAACCTCAGCTTGATGGTTCCCCGACCCTCACCCCTCCATCCGCGGCAACCCCAACCGATAACCCCACGGTTGTGCTGATAAGCGGGGCTAACAACTGTCTTGAACCCGGGGAGCCAGGCGATCCAGCAAGGGGCATCCACAATGAATACGCCTCCAGCTCAATGCCTCTCATGCCAGATCACGACGAACGGAAGCTCAGCGTTCGCGAAATGATCAACGCCCACCTGTTCCCAGTACTGGCCTTGGCCGCCACGGCAAGCGCAATCTCGATTGCCATGTCGCTTGCCCCCGTCGCTGGGCAAGCCGCACGGTGGAACAAGTGCTACGACGCTGGGCTGGCATGGCTGGAGCGCAGCAGTCCCAGCATCAAGGGCGGTGACCTCACGGCCATTGCAGCCAACTTCTGCAATGGCGGGCTGCCCAACAGACCTGCTCGGTAAAAAAATTCCCTCCACTATCCGCGGATGGTCTAGGGCGCCAAACCTTGTTAAATATAGCCGCTGCTAGAACATTAAAACTGGCAGCCGGCTGGATGGATTGCGACCATGCGCTGATACTCCTACCTCGCAGCGATGCCTTTACAAAATAACAAGTAGAGCGTCAACAAGGCAACAACCGCAATCCAACGGCCGACCTGTCGCGATAGTTTTCGGCAGGTTTTAAAACTCTTGAAATCGGCGACTCTATGATTCAAGCCAGGAGAAACAACAAGATTGTGCTTCAGGCAGTAATACATATTGGTGGGCGACGCGCAAAAGTCTAATTTAATTTTAAATGACGGACACATGTAAAATACTTATCATTTGACAGCTCGCCGAAATGGGCTGGCTTCAATGAGAAGCATTGCTGACGCCGGCAAATCTTCATTGAAGTTGCTCATAAAATCGAAACATCAGCGCTAATTCAAACACTGGGGTTGCTATGCATCGAATCCTGTACATCCTTCTGGCACTTAGCACCACCCTGTACCCTGCTGTATCTATGGCTGAGAGCCAGCCATCTCCCGCAGCAGCAAACCGCCACCAGGCTCGAGATGGTGTGATCAGACTTTATGGTGCCTGCGGCCCGCAAAATGCCTTGCGCAAAGTGGCAGATGCATGGGAACGGAGCAACGATCTGATTGTCAGGATTACCTGCGCGCCAGAACCATCCTGGAGCCGACAAGCACAGGACGACGCGGACATCATCTGGGGAACATCAGAGCAATCAATGACTGCTTTTCTGCAGTCATTTCCCAACTTCCCATCGGAAGCTGTTGTGCCAATCTATCTACGTCCTGCCATCATCGCCGTCAAGACTGGAAACCCACGCCGAATTCAAAGGTTCGAGGATTTGCTCCAGCCAGGCATCCGCATCGTCGTCACCGAAGGATCTGGCATTGCCAATACCTCTGGCACGGGTATTTGGGAAGACATAACCGGGCGACTGGGGAAGCTGGAGGATGTCAAGCGCTTTCGCCGCAATATCGTGGCTTTTTCAACGGGTTCCGGCGCCAGCTTTAAGGCATTCAAGGAGCTTGATGCCGACGCCTGGATCACCTGGCCTGAATGGGTTGTTGACAATCCTGATGTCCTCCAGGCAATTCCCATCTCGAGTGATCGAAGCATCTGGAGAGATCTGAATATGGCTCTGTCAGCCTCTGCGGATCCACAAGCCGCATCCTTCCTTCGATTCCTGGTTTCCGATGAGGCGCAAAAGCTGATGGGTAGGGCCGGCTATGTACGCTAGGCCACCTCAGGATTGTTCAGTGGCTTAACGCCTGTCATCAGCAATGCAGCCAAGATCAACAAAGCCCCATCAAGGTGTGCACGCTGAGCGCTTCGCCAAGCAGTAGATAGGCACTCCCCAGTGACACAAATATCGCGCCATTACCCCACAGCGCCACCGTGATCGCCCCTAGCCCGCGGTAACTCATCAAAAGCAACAGTTCACCGCCAAGATTTATACAAGCTGTGTACACCTGAAGCAGACCATACAACCACCACTAGCGCATATTGAGAAACTGCTCTGGACCATAAAAACAAAGTGTGATCGCCCCGAAGACCAACGCTGCCAACTGCCAGCTCGGCGGAGAACCACCGCCTCTGACAATACTAAAGGTATATTTATGCTAGCCAATCCTTATTTCATTAAGAAAGGCACAGTGGACATCTCCACCATGCCTTCCAAGAATACCTAGCAGAAGTCGCTAGAGGGAAGTGATGAGGCTCTGTTGATACGTTGACGCAGCTTACGACTAAAAGCAAAGGCAGCAAAAATTCCTAAAGCGGGTAGCGGGCCTGGCACCTGATCTGACGGGCCTGGCCCTGAACTCGGCCCGGCGAAGTTGAATCTCAAGGTAGCCCCGGTTGATAGGCCGGAGATAGATTCTGCGTTGTAATAGAAGGAAACTCGGCTAATACTTGTATTAGCTTGTAGTGCAACAGTAGCATCTCTACTTTTATTAAAATTAGTCGTGTCCTGCAAAAATCCACTGATCGAACTGGCACCAACCCAGCCAGTGTTGTCAGCGGTAGCCCAACCTAACGTAGGGTTGGTATTTGACCAAGTTGGTGTAGTATAGGACGCGCCATCCGGATCTCAGCCATCAATACGGGATAGAGTCAGGTTAGCGAAAGGAATCAAAATATTTGCCTGGTCGTATGCTGCTATTGCTAGGCCTTCATAAGAGTCAAAGTCTGAAAAAACCATGTAAGACTGTGAGCTCAGTAAGTTCGCAAAGGTAAAGTCGAGCTGAGCAAGTTCTTACGTACCGCCAGTCTCGATTCCATCAAAAGTCATCCGGAACATCGGCTGAACCGTGCCACCAGTCCAAGCAGGATTATTAGTGCCAGCTTCGCCGAAATTAACAGAATCTTCCAAGAAATAATGCCACCGCCTATAAATGGAGCCGTGACACTCAAGTCACCTGTGCCTAGAAAGTTGTAACTTTCAGCAGATGCACCTTGCGAACCAAATCCTGCAGGGTTTGCAAAAACAAAAGCATTCGCATGGGCCTTGATGGGCAACAGTGCGATGGAATCCATCACCGCAATTGGAGCCGCTAGGCGAAGCGAAACTGGGACCCGCATGTCTTGATTTGAACTGAAAAACAGCATAACCCCAATACCATCTGACAGCGACATGATGTAAAGGGCTTTACAGCCCGCAAGCGAGTGGGGTTCCAGGGAGCCTCGGGTATCAGTTGCCGGGCTCTGCGCCAGAAATGGGGTGTGAAACTCAGAAAAAAGGCATGGGAAATTGCGGTTCCCGAGGCCAATACGGTCAATATCCCCACTCACCTTGATGGTTGCGAAGCTGCTGGGAGAGGTCGATCTGCCCATCTTGCTGTTTGCCTTTTGCCAGGAGCATCAAGGGCGACAGAGACCACAGACCGGCAACCGGAACGCCCACCCTGCGGCAGCTGGACCCAAGCCGATGTCCGGCCACGGCGGCAACGGGCGGCAAGGCAGGCACCGCTGACACGTTGTGGATCTTGCTCAACAGCGACGCAGCCAGCCCAACCAAGCTCGCTTTACATGCCCATCAACTGAAGCATGAACATTCCCATCTCGGCTGGCAAATGGGATCCGTCTTGAGCGACGGACAGAAATGGGACCGATGACCTGCTCGCGCGAAAGACAGGCCTCGCCAACTCCTATTTTCAAAGGTCCCAAGGCTACCGCCCTGAAAGGATCCTCAGTAATTCTTCTTGTGCTGCTTGGCTTCCATACTGGCTTCGAGGCAGTTCAAGGCAACAAAACTCAGGCCAATGTCCGCCTTGGCATCACAATCCAAGCCTTTGCCACTTCCTTTTGGGGGATCAATGTTTACCAGCGCGTGTCCAGGGTCCTTAGGGTCTTCGGAGAAACGTATGGCTGCATTGCCGCTCGGACACTCCACATATGGCGTACTTTTCAGTAGGTCCATTGAGGCAATGATGATCTTGCTGGTGGTGCCAGCATCCATACAAACAGCACGCGTAAGCTGCTGACGGTTATATGCAGTCATGAGATTGACTTGTTGCGCATGGGCGCTCATTCCGGCGCCGGCGATCAAGGAAACCGCAAGCAATCCCAGATTCGAGAATTTCAATTTCTAAACCGACTGAATCAATCAACCTACCATCGCAAGCTAAAAATTGGCCGCGCCAGGACCCCATTGGGGCATTTCTGCCCTTTATGCGGCTATAGTCATATAAGTGAGAGCAGTACCAAGCCATGGCCCAAGCAACCAGCCAGCGCATCACCGTTCACGACCTGGCCCAGCAGTTAGCTGAGCAGCGGGTGAAGGTGGTCGACGTGCGCGAACCTATGGAATACGCCGGTGGCCATATCGCCGGCAGCCTGAACGTGCCCCTCTCGCGCATCACCCAGGCCGACCTGCCCCAGGGCCCCCTGGTGCTGGTGTGCCAAAGCGGCAACCGCAGCACCAAGGCCCTGACCCAGCTTCTGCAGCAGGGCTATCCCCATCCCGTGGTCGACCTGGAAGGCGGCGTTCCGGCCTGGCAACAGGCAGGGCTACCGGTGCGCAAGCTCCAAAACGCCCCCCTGCCCCTGATGCGTCAGGTGCAGATCGCCGCCGGGTCCCTGGTGTTGCTTGGGCTAGTTCTCAGCCATGCCCTTGCACCAGCCTGGATCCTGCTCAGCTGGTTCGTTGGAGCAGGGCTGGTATTTGCCGGTGTAAGCGGCTTCTGCGGCATGGCCAGGCTCCTGGCGGTGATGCCATGGAACCGGGTGAGGGCCTAGAAAAGAACTAGCCGCCCTGCCCATCCACCAACCCTTTCCCTTGCCCCCATGGCTGAGCAGAACGAACGCAATTTCCAGTTCAGGCTTCGCAGTAGCCATCGAGCTCCGGAGTACCAAACCAGCAACCTGGTGGTGGAATTCCTCGCCGATAGTGGCCTGTGGGAGCCCCAGCAACTCAGCATCACCATGCCGGGCTTTCGGCTCTATCTGATTTCGCTGTTGCTCTGTCAGCACTTCTACCTGGTGGCCAATGCCAATGAAAGGCAGATCCCCCTGCAGCAGGTGGATGCAGACTTTGAGGTGACAACCAGCAGCGATTGGATTGTGAGCTCCGTGGTGGGCGATTTCCGAATTCGCATCGAGCAGTTGGCTGCAGGCGAGTCTGCCCAGCCCAGCAGCGACTCCATCGACTTTCTGGAGGAGCGGATGAAGCTCTGCCCCATATCCCGCAATCTGCCAGACAGCGTAATAAAGAACATTCACCTCTCCGCACTCGCCTGATCCATGCAAGTCCCTTTTGACCTGATCGTGCTCGGCGCCGGCTCCGGCGGCCTGGCTGCAGCCAAACGCGCCGCGCTCCACGGTGCGCGGGTGGCGATCGTGGAGGGTGACCGGGTGGGCGGCACCTGCGTAATCCGCGGCTGTGTGCCGAAGAAATTGCTCGTGTACGGCTCGGCCTACA
>NZ_JAGQCQ010000067.1:0-13427 GCF_024346275.1 Cyanobium sp. BA20m-p-22 | reverse complement strand
GGAGAGGGGGGCGATCTCCTCCTCGAGCAGGTTGATGTCGGAAACGATCGGCTGGTAGCGCTTCAGCTTGCGGGCATTGGGATCACCCAGCAGGAGCTTGAGCATTGATGCGAGCCGAATGGAGCTCCTGCCAGCTTACTGAGCCGATCTGGCGCGTCAGGCCTGCAGGGCCGAATCCAGGGGATCGCGGTGGGGCAGGGCATTGCAAGGCGCCAATTAGGTAGGCGGGCGCTAGTGGAATTGACCCCAACAAGATTTAGTCCGCACGGACTAGGTGCTTAGCGGGCAGCACTTTGGCTGATTCAGCTCACTCCAGCAGCCAGGCCACCGCGTTGCTCCAGGCCACTGCTTTGCTGGAGGGCTCTGCGTTGCTGGAGGGCACTGCTTTGCTGTCCAGGGTGATCAGGCGTGCCTGGGCCCCATGGCCTGGGGGTTCCTGCAGGGCTTCCAGCAGTGCCCGCAGCTCCCGCTGCCGCGTGGCTGGATCAGCTAGGTCGGCGCATACCTGGATCAGTTCGCGCCGACCATCGGGGAAGCGGGCGTGGAAATCCACCTCAAAGCCGCTGCTTGTGCGTAGGTAGCCCACCTCCGCTCCCCGCCGCTGCAACTCCAGCAGCACCACCGTTTCCAGCGCATGCCCCCGGTTACTGCGGCCCTCCAGCTCATAGAGCGATAGCAGGCCAGGATCGATCGGATAGACCTTGCGGGGTAGGGCCATCTGGCGCCGCAACGACCCCCCCACCACTCCGACGCAGCGGATCAGGAAGGCGCTCTCCAGATGCAGCACCAGCTCAGCCAGGTGCTCGCGGCCGATCGCCAGGCCCTGGCTTTTCAGGGCCCCATGCAGCTTGTTGAGGCTGAAGCCGCCGCCGCCGTTGCTGAGCAGCTGCCGCACCAGCCACTGCAGCGCCAGGGGCTGGCGGATGGCGTGGCGCTCGATCACATCGCGAAGCACGGTGCTGTCCACATAGCTGCCCAGCAGCTGCTGGCGGCTGCGCTCCTCCAGCCCCTGCACCTCGGGGAAGCCGCCGCAGTGCAGGTAGAGCTCCAGTTGGTGGGCCAGCCGGGAGCGCTCGGCGCTGCTCCAGTGCGTGCTGGGTTGCTGCGGCTCGAGGCCCAAGTGGCGCAGGCTCTCGCGGAAGCTGAAGGGGTACACCACCGCCTCCACTGCGCGCCCCCGCAGGTTGCTGGCGATCTCGCTGGAGAGCATCTCCGCCGACGAGCCACTCACCACCACGTCGATCGGTTCGCTGTCCATCACCCGCCGCACAAATCCTTCCCAGCCGGGAATGCGTTGGATCTCATCGAGAAACAGGCAGCCCCGCTGCGCTCCCACTTGCCGAGCCTGGGGCTGGAGCTGGAAATAGGTCTCGAGAAGCTGGTCGAGCAGCTCCACGCCTGGGCTGTGGATCAGCAGTCGCTCGTCTTCCAGCGACAGCATCGGCAGCCAGCTGCGCTCCGCCCCCGCCTCCAGCCGCCGGGCCACCTCCTGCCACAGCAGCGACGTTTTGCCGCTGCGGCGCATGCCGATGACGGCCAGAGTTTTGCCGGGGATCCTGGGGATCCAGGTATCACGCCGCGTCAGTCGAGGCAGGGCCTGCTGCCAGCTATCCACCAGCTTCTGGCGCAGCAGATCGCGCAGGGGTGCAGGCAGTGGTGCAGGCAACTTGTCGTCCATGGCGACAAGTTAGCTCCGGACCTTGTCGTGAATGGCGACAAGGTGGTGGTCTCCATTTTGGCTGGAACAGGAGTCTGGGTAAAATTAGGGTTGATTTCTACCCGGCTCCTTGTGGGGGCGTTAGTGGCGATGGGCATGAACATCAAGGATCCGCAGGTGCATGCCATGGCCCGTGAGCTGGCGGCGCGGCGTGGCACCACCGTGACCGATGCCGTACGTCGTGCGCTTGCGGCCGAACTGGAGAGAAGTCCAGAGCCGTCTGCGCTGAAGCTGCAGGATGCCAAATTGCAGCAGTTACTGGACTTGTTGGGGCGCTTCAGCAATCTGCGTTGGCCCGACCAGCGCACCAGCAAGGAATTGCAGGATGCCCTTTACGCTCGGTGAGGCAGGGCCTCCTGAGTTGGACTTGCTCTTGGGCCGAGCGGAGATCAAGTCGCTTCCGCTCGACACATTGCATGTGCACTGGGCCCTCCACGGCTGGCGCCACTACGGCAAGGGTCGCCATCGGGCGGCCCTCAACCTGGGCGATTGCTTCAGTTATGGCCTGGCCATGGCCCTCGACCTGCCGCTGCTGTTCAAGGGCGACGACTTTTCCCGTACTGAGGTGAAGGTCGCCCTCAGCTGGTAATCCCGGGGTTGTCGCCGAGAAACTCCAGGATTTCGCGGTCTTTGAGGTTTTGGGCGGCTCCCGTGCAGGCTTCCAGCACGGGTCGGCCGGCCGCCAGCTCCCGCAGGCAGGCCTGGGTGCGGGTCAGCTCGGTTTCCAGCACGTCGATGCGCTCCATCAGGTTGCGGATCACATTCGCCTCCGTGTCCGGCAGGGCCGAGTGGGCCAGGGGGTCGATGCGCACGCCGCTCTGGTGGATCACCCGGCCGGGGATGCCCACCACCGTGCTGTCGGCCGCCACGTCGCGCAGCAGCACCGAGCCGGCGCCGATGCGGGTGTTGGTGCCCACGGTGATCGCCCCCAGCACCTTGGCGCCGGCCCCCACCACCACGTTCTCCTCCAGGCTGGGGTGGCGCTTGCCGTGGGCCTTGCCGGTGCCGCCCAGGGTGACGCCCTGATACAGGAGGCAGCGGTTGCCAATCACCGCCGTTTCACCCACCACCACGCCCATGCCGTGGTCGATGAACACGCCATGGCCGATCCGGGCCCCCGGGTGGATCTCGATGCCGGTCACCAGGCGCCCAAGCTGGCTGAGCAGCCGCGCCAGCAGGGGCAGCAGGGGCAGTTGGCTGCCCCACAGCCAATGGCTGAAGCGATGCAGCGTCAGGGCGTGCAGGCCCGGGTAGCAGAGCAGGATTTCCAGCGTGCCGCGGGCCGCCGGATCGCGCTGTTTGATGATCGCCAGGTCGGCCTGCAGTGCCTTGAGCATGGCGCCATCCTGCCGGAGCCGGTGGGGGTTTGACCGTGGGGTACCCCTTCGGGCATGATCAATCCGTCGACCCGTTCGACGGTCGCGGATGTAGCTCAGTGGTAGAGCATCTCCTTGCCAAGGAGAGGGTCGAGAGTTCGAATCTCTTCATCCGCTTAATTCAGGCCAGTTGATTCTGGTCAGTTGATTCAGGTCAGGGCGCCTCACCCCGCCAGCAGCCCGATTTCCTTGCGCAGGGCATCGATGGTGGCGCTGCCCAGGTAGCTCTGGGCGCAGTGAACAATGGGCATCCGAATCAGCTGGGCCCGGTTTTGGCGCAGGCTCTGCTCCACCAGCGGCAGGCTGGGGCGGTCGCAGAGCACGTGGCTGGCGGCCCGTAGCAGGGCCAGCAGGCGACTGCCCGTGTCGGGGTTGGCGGTCATCACCAGCAGGTCATTGCCGCGCATGCTGTGCAGGATCACCTCGGCGGCGCGCAGGATGCCCGGGCTGATGCTCACCAGGCCCACGCAGCTGCCCTGGCGCAGCTCCTTGAGCAGGTCGAGCTCCTGGCGGAAATCGTTGAGATCCACCGCCACCGCCCGCACCCCATGGAGCTTGGCGATCGCCTCCACCGGCTGGAGGAAGTAGCGGCTGGTCACCACCGTGCCGTTGTTGGATTCGGTCAACACGGCGGCCAGCTCCTCCATCGGCACCACCTCCACGGGCACCTCCAGGTTGGGAGTGAGCTCCTCGGCGATCAGGTGGGAGGCGCCCAGGTCTTCCTGGGGGGTGCTGACCAGCACCCGGGCGCCGCAGCGCAGCCGCCAGTCAATCTCGCGGGTGAGTAGGTCGCGGGTCTGCTGCAGGGTGCAGCCTCCATTGAGCAGCTCGTCGACGCTCTGGCGCACCTGGCGGTCGATATCCGGCAGGGCCCGGCCGCGGGGCCCGACCAGGGGCTTGATCTCCCGGGGTTTCTGCTGGTCGCGCACGTAGATGCCCGAGCCTGCCATCGCTTCCACCACGCCGTCGTTTTCCAGCTGGCGGTAGACCTTGCTGATCGTGTTGCGGTGCAGGCCTGTCTGCATGGCCAGCTGCCGCGTGCTCGGCAATCGATGCCCCGGTGGGTAGTGGCGGGCCGCAATGGCGAAGCAGATCTGGTTGTAGAGCTGCGTTGATGCCGGAATATCGCTTTCCTGCTGGATGTGGAATCGCACGCCGGGGTTCAGCCAATTGGGCTACTGGCCACCTTACGGAGCCCCAGTCCAGGGGACAATGCCTCCAGCCGGTTGTGCCTGGGGTGCGGTGGCAGTCGCGGTGTGTGGCGCGACGCTCCAGGAAGTTGTACAGCTGTACAAACTCCCTAACACTCCCCACAGCACCTCTCTCCCCAGCTGTGCGCCTGGCGATCTTCTGCCGCACCGCCCCTGCACATTGGTGAGGGAGCTGTTTGCCCAAACGCCCTAGGCGGGCAAAGTCATCAGCCCGCAGCCTTCGGGGCGGCGGTCTTGCGGGGGCTGAGGAACATGATCATGTTGCGCCCTTCCCGTTTGGGGGGCTGCTGCACCTCGGCGTTGTTTTCCAGATCTTTGGCCATCCGCATCAGCAACACCTCGGCCAGGGCGGTGTGCTGGATTTCGCGGCCGCGGAAAATCACGGTGCACTTGACCTTGTCGCCGTCCTTGAGAAAGCGTTGGGCCTGACCGATTCGCACCTGGTAGTCGTGGGAGTCGATCTTGTAGCGCATCTTCACCTCTTTAACTTCGGTTTGGTGTGACTTCTTCTTGGCCTCCTTGGCCTTCTTCTCCTGCTCAAACTTATATTTGCCGTAATCCATGATCCGGCACACCGGCGGATCTGCCTTCTCGCTCACCAACACCAGATCCAGCTCCCGGTCTTTTGCCACCTCCAGGGCCGCTTCGCGGCTGATCACCCCCAGTTGACTGCCATCGGCATCCACCACCCTCAGGTTGGGGTAGCTGATGCGATCGTTGATATTGGGCAGCTCCCGCACGGGAGCACGGCGGTCAAAACGGGGACGTGGAGGCATTCAGGGGTGTGAAGGATCGCGAAATCGCTAACGCTTCACCCTAGACCGCGCTCGACCTCCCGCAGGGCTTGCACGAGCAGGGCCGTCTCACCTTCGCCCGCCAGCCAGCAGGGCCGGTGGCGGCGGCGGAACCAGGTGCGCTGTCTTTTGGCGAATTGGCGGGTGCGCTGCTGGGTGAGGGCCCCGGCCTCCGCTTCGGTGAGAGTGCCCGCCAGGAGCTGGCGGGCTTCGGCGTAGCCGATTGTGTCGAGCAGGGGCAGCTCCGGCCCGTAGCGCCCGATCAGGGCTTCGGTTTCAGCCACCAATCCCTGCCCGTATAGGGCCCTGGTGCGCTCGGCGATGCGCGCCTCCAGGTTGGCTGGATTCAGGCCCAGCTCGAGCAGCCGCCAGGGCGGCGGCGTGGCCCCCTGCTGCTCGGAGAGGGGCCTGCCCGTGGCATAGAGCACCTCCAGGGCCCGCTGGGTGCGCACCGCATCGGCGGCGGCGATGCGACCGGCGGCCACCGGGTCGCCCTGGCGCAGCAGCTGGTGGCAGAGGGGCTGGCCGAGGGCTGCCAGCTGGGCGCGCAGCTGGGGTTGGGGCGGCACGGCGGGGGGATTCATCCCCTGGGTGATTGCCTGCAGGTAGAGGCCGCTGCCCCCCGCCAAGAGCGCCAGGGGCTTGCGGGCCAGTTCGGCGTTGAGCTGGGCCTCGGCGATGGCACGGAATTCCTGCAGGTTGAGCGGTTGGTCTGGATCGCGCAGATCCAGCAGCTCGTGGCGGGCCTGGGCCCGCTGGGCGGCGGTGGGCTTGGCGGTGCCCACATCCATCTGGCGGTAGAGCTGGCGCGAATCCACGTTCAGCACCGCCAGATCCAGGGCCCTTGCCAGGGCGATCGCCAGGTCGGTCTTGCCGCTGGCCGTGGGGCCGAGCAACACAATCACCAGCGGCTGGTTGGGGGCCATGGCCATACCTTGGCAGGGGGTGTCCAGCCGGGTTGGCGGTGGTAAATTGAGCCTCGTAAAGGGCTTCTGAGCCCGTTTGCGTCTTACTTGCCCCGGGATTTCTCCGTCCTGTGCCGAATCCCTGGGGAGACCTTCCTGCATGAGCGACACCAGCAAAGTTCAGGCCGCCTATGGGGCCGAGCAGATCCAGGTTCTCGAGGGGCTGGAGCCGGTGCGCAAGCGGCCGGGCATGTACATCGGCTCCACCGGCCCCAGGGGCCTGCATCACCTGGTGTACGAGGTGGTCGACAACGCCGTCGATGAGGCCCTGGCGGGCCACTGCGACCAGATCCTGGTGGTGCTCAACGACGACGGCTCCTGCGCCGTCACCGACAACGGCCGCGGCATCCCCACCGACATCCATCCCCGCACCGGCAAGAGCGCCCTGGAGACGGTGCTCACCGTGTTGCACGCCGGCGGCAAGTTCGGCTCCGGCGGTTACAAGGTGTCTGGTGGCCTGCACGGGGTGGGCGTGTCGGTGGTCAACGCCCTCTCCGAGTGGGTGGAGGTCACGGTCCACCGGCAAGACCAGGTGCACACCCAGCGCTTCGAGCGTGGCGAGCCGATCGGCATCCTCAAATCGGCCCCTGGTGAGGAGGGCCGCACCGGCACCTCCCTGTGCTTCAAGCCGGATATCCAGATTTTCTCCACCGGCATCGAATTCGACTACCAGACCCTCTCTTCTCGCCTGCGGGAGCTGGCCTACCTCAACGGCGGAGTGCGGATAGTCTTCCGCGACGACCGCGCCGCCGCCCGCAATGCCGCTGGCGAGCCCCACGAAGATATTTATATTTACGAAGGCGGCATCAAGGAATACGTCGCCTATATGAACGCTGGGAAAGATCCGCTCCATCCCGAAATCATTTACGTCAACCGCGAGAAGGATGGCGTGCAGGTGGAAGCCGCCCTGCAGTGGTGTGTGGATGCCTACTCCGACAGCATCCTGGGGTTTGCCAACAACATCCGCACCGTCGATGGCGGCACCCACATCGAGGGCCTCAAAACGGTGCTCACCCGCACCCTCAACACCTTCGCCAAAAAGCGCGGCAAGCGCAAAGACGCCGATAGCAACCTGGCCGGGGAAAATATCCGCGAGGGCCTGACCGCCGTGCTCTCGGTGAAGGTGCCTGATCCGGAATTCGAGGGGCAGACCAAAACCAAACTCGGCAATACCGAGGTGCGCGGCATCGTCGACACCCTGGTGGGGGAAGCCCTGGGCGAATATCTGGAATTCAACCCAGGGGTGATTGACCTGATCCTCGAAAAGGCGATTCAGGCCTTCAATGCTGCCGAGGCGGCCCGCCGGGCCCGGGAGCTGGTGCGCCGCAAGAGCGTGCTCGAGAGCTCCACCCTGCCCGGCAAGCTCGCCGATTGCAGTTCCCGCGATCCGGCTGAATCGGAGATCTACATCGTTGAGGGCGATTCTGCTGGCGGCTCTGCCAAGCAGGGCCGGGACCGGCGCTTTCAGGCGATCCTGCCCCTGCGCGGCAAAATTCTCAACATTGAGAAAACCGATGACGCCAAGATCTATAAGAACACCGAGATCCAGGCCCTGATAACCGGGCTTGGCCTGGGCATCAAGGGCGAAGACTTTGACGAGAAGAATCTTCGCTACCACCGGATCGTGATCATGACCGACGCCGATGTGGATGGCGCCCACATCCGCACCTTGATCCTCACCTTCTTCTTCCGTTACCAGAGGGCCTTGGTGGAGGGTGGCTATATCTACATCGCCTGCCCGCCGCTTTATAAGGTAGAGCGGGGTAAGAACCACACTTATTGCTACAACGAAACCGACCTTAAAAAGACAATCGAATCCTTTGGGGAGAAGGCCAACTACACGATCCAGCGCTTCAAGGGCCTGGGCGAAATGATGCCCAAGCAGCTCTGGGAAACCACAATGGATCCCTCCACCCGCATGATGAAGCGCGTTGAGATTGAGGATGCCCTGGAGGCCGATCGCATCTTCACGATCCTGATGGGCGACAAGGTGGCCCCGCGGCGGGAATTCATCGAGGCCCATAGCGCCACCCTCGATTTAGCCCAGCTGGATATTTGAAATTTTGGCAAGTCTCCCGTCGCTGGCCAGCCTGCGCGCCCTGATGCTGCTGGGCTTTGCCCTGTTAGGCCCTGCCTGTTTGCCTGCCGGTGGTGCTGAACTGCGGGTGCCGGAGCTGCGGCGACGTCAGCGTGCCAGCGAGCCCCTCACCGCTGCAGCAACAGTTGCCCTGCGCTGCTCACCGAGGCGCCAGGCGCCCGTGATCGCCATCGCCGCCTCCGGCGAGGCCCTGCGCCCGCTGCGGCGCTGGTGTGAGGCCGGCGGGCAAAGCTGGCTCCAGGTGGAGTTGGCGCCTGGCCTGGCGGGGGCTTTGGCCCTCGGCGGCTCCCGCCGGGGCTGGTTGATTGAGGCCGAATCCTGAAGGGGGCTCAGGCAGCCGCCAGGGCAGCTTCGATGGCGGCCTTCAGTTCAGCTGAATCGGGCTCCACGTTGCTCTTGAAGCGGGCCAGCACGGCGCCGTCCTTGCCGATCAGAAACTTCTCGAAGTTCCAGGCCACCGCCCCGGCAGGTTCGGCCTGGCTGAGGCTGGTGTAGGGCTCTTCGGCCATGGTCACCTTGTCAAACAGGGTGAAATTGGCGCCATAGGTGGTGGAGCAGAACTGCTCGATCTCGGTCAGGCTGCCCGGCTCCTGGGCGCCGAAGTCGTTGCAGGGGAAACCGAGCACGGCAAAACCCTGGGCTCCATAGCTGTCCTCCAGCTTCTGCAGGCCGGCGTATTGGCGGGTGAAGCCGCAGCGGCTGGCCACATTGACGATCAGCAGCACCTTCCCGGCCCATTCCCCGAGGCTGCGTTCGCCGCCTTTGGCGTCGCGCACGGTCACCTTGCTCACTGAGATCGTCATCGGTGCTGGGGTATCGGAGTAATCGGACCCTAGCGAGCCTCCGGCGGGCAGGACCCATAAACTCAGCACTGCGGCGTCTCGGGGCCATGGGCGAGGCCAACGGGATACAGGTGGCTGAGGTGGTCGCCCAGCAGCTGGAATCCCTGCTGGAGGCTGGCAACTACGACGGTGCCAAGTTGCTGCTCGGCCCCGTGCAGGAGGTGGATGCGGCCGAGGCGATCGGCAGCCTGCCGCGCACCCTGCAGGCCCTGGCCTTCCGGCTGCTGCCCAAGGATGAGGCCATTGAGGTCTACGAATACCTCGATGCGGCGGTGCAGCAGACCCTGCTGGAGCGGTTGCGCTCCGGCGAGGTGCTGGAGCTGGTGGAGGAGATGTCCCCCGATGACCGGGTGCGGCTTTTTGATGAATTGCCGGCCAAGGTGGTGCGGCGCCTGCTGGCCGAACTCAGCCCGGCGGAGCGGCGGATTACAGCCCAACTACTGGGCTATGAGGCGGAGACGGCGGGCCGGCTGATGACCACCGAATTCGTTGACCTCAAGGAGTTCCACAGCGCTGCCCAGGCCCTGGCGATCGTGCGCCGCCGCGCCCGCGACACCGAAACCATCTATTCCCTCTACGTCACCGACGGCTCCCGCCACCTCACCGGCATCCTCTCGCTGCGGGATCTGGTGACGGCCGATCCGGAGGCCCGCATCGGCGATGTGATGACCCGCGAGGTGGTGAGCGTGGACACCGACACCAACCAGCAGGAGGTGGCCCGCGCCATCCAGCGCTACGACTTCCTGGCCGTGCCGGTGGTCGATCGGGAGCAGCGGCTGGTGGGGATCGTCACCGTGGACGACGTGATTGACGTGATCGAGCAGGAGGCCACCCGCGACCTCTACGCCGCCGGCGCCGTGCAGGCCGGCGACGAAGACGACTACTTCCAGAGCAACCTGTTCACCGTGGCCCGCCGCCGGGTGGTGTGGCTGCTGGTGCTGCTGGTCGCCAACAGCGGCACCTCGGCCGTGATCGCCTCCCAGGAGTTGGTGCTCAAGCAGGTGGTGGTGCTGGCCGCCTTCATTCCCCTGTTGATCGGCACCGGCGGCAACGTCGGTGCCCAGAGCTCCACCGTGGTGATCCGCGGCCTGAGCACCCAGCGGCTGCAGGCGATGGGGGCCTGGCGGGCGATCTGGCGAGAAGCGGTGGCCGGGGCGCTGCTGGGCCTGCTGATGGTGCTGGCGGTGGTGCCCTGGGCCGCCTATGTGGCCGGCAGCTGGGGCGTGGCCACGGCCGCCGGCCTCAGCCTGGTGGTGATCACCACCCTGGCCGCCACTGCCGGAGCCGCCCTGCCCCTGCTGTTTGATCGCCTGGGCCTGGATCCGGCCCTGATGTCGGCCCCGTTCATCGCCACCATCACCGATGTGGCCGGGGTGTTCATCTACCTGCAGTTGGCCTCCTGGCTGCTGCTGCGGGTGGCGTCTCCAGCCTGACCCGAGTTTTCTGAGAGACGTTCACACTTCTTTAGGTTAGGCTTTACACATCTTCAAAGCCGTGTCGCCGTGGTCGTCGCTACCGCCGCCCCTGCCGCTGCCCCTACGGGCAGCGCCCCCGCGGACAAACCCGCCCGGTCCATGCCCCAGGTAGATGGCGACCTGGTGCGCAGCTACCTGCGTGACATCGGCCGGGTGCCGCTGCTGAGCCACGAGCAGGAGATCACCCTGGGCCGTCAGGTGCAGGAGTTGGTCGCCCTCGAGGAGCTGGAACTGGAGCTGGAAAGCCGCCTGGGCGCCAAGCCCAGCCAGGCCGAGCTGGCCCAGGCTGCCGGTCTGAGTGCACCCCTGCTCAAGAAGCGGTTGCAGGCGGGCCGCCGGGCCAAGGAGCGGATGGTGGCGGCCAACCTGCGGCTGGTGGTGAGCGTGGCCAAGAAGTACACCCGCCGCAACATGGAGCTGCTGGATTTGATCCAGGAGGGCACGATCGGCCTGGTGCGGGGCGTCGAGAAGTTCGATCCCACCCGGGGCTACAAGTTTTCAACCTATGCCTACTGGTGGATTCGCCAGGGGATCACCCGGGCGATTGCCGAGAAGAGCCGCACGATCCGGCTGCCGATCCACATCACCGAAACCCTCAACAAGCTCAAGAAGGGCCAGCGGGAGCTGAGCCAGCTGCTGGGTCGCACCCCGACGGTGACCGAGCTGGCCGAAGCGGTGGAGCTGCCGGAGGAGGAGGTCAAAGACCTGCTCTGCCGGGCACGCCAACCGGTGAGCCTGGAGACCAAGGTGGGCGACGGCGATGACACCGAACTGATCGACCTGCTGGCGGGCGATGGCGAACTGCCCGAGGAGAGGGTGGATGGGGAGTGCCTCAAGGGCGACCTGCGGGCCCTGCTGGAGCAGCTGCCGGAGCTGCAGGGCCGGGTGCTGAAAATGCGCTACGGCATCCCCTGCGCCGACAATCCCGAGGGCGGCGAGCCCATGAGCCTCACCGGCATTGGCCGAATCCTCGGCATCAGCCGCGACCGGGTGCGCAACCTCGAGCGCGACGGCCTAGCTGGCCTGCGCCGGATCAGCGACGCCGTGGAGGCCTACGTAGCCGGCTGAGGCTGCCAGCAGGCAGTAGGCCATCGACATGGCCCCTGGGTCCGGATGGCCCAGGCTGCGCTGGCCATGGGGGCGGGCCCGCCCCCGCTGCGGCAGCAGATCCGCGGTGGCGGTGGCTGCCGCCAGGCTGGTGTTTGCGGCGTTCTGCAGGGCCTGAGCCAGATCCAGGCCCGCCTCCAGGTCAGCCCTGATCCGCAGGCAGAAGGGCTGGAGGGCATCCAGCATGGTTTTGTCGCCCGGTGCCGCCTGGCCCAGGTCGATCACGGCCTGCAGGGCGGCCCCAAATGCTGCGGCTACGTCGTTGGGCCCGATCTCCCTCGCCTCGGCCAGGGATTGGCCAGCCGCCAGCAGGGCACCGCCCCACAGGGCTCCGGAGGTGCCGCCACCGTGGTTTGACCAGGCCTCGCCCGCTTCCATCAGCACCTCCCCGGGGCCGCACCCGCGCCCGCAGGCGCCGATGGCGCTCTCCCGGGCTCCCCGAATGCCCCGCAGCATCCCCAGGCCATGGTCCCCATCGCCGGCCACGGCATCGAGCTCCCCGAGTTCCTCGACCCGCTCCTGCAGTTCCTCCTCCACGGCTTTGAACCGCGCCAGCAGCTCCTGCTGCACGGGCGTCAGGGGAGCGGGCTGTGTAGGGGGCTCAGAGGGGAGTTCCGGCTCGGGCCGTTGGGTCGGCCGCGGCTGGGGGCCATCCGACTCGGCGGCCAGCTGGCCGCGCCGGTAGGCGGCGCTGTCGGCGGCGGCGTTCCAGAAGCCCTCCAGCTCCCCATCCAGCCAGAAGAAGCTGAGCGACACCCCGGCCATGTCGAGGCTGGTGACCAGTTCGCCGCATTCACAGTCGGCCATCACCACACCCTTGCCCTGCAGCTCCCGGTTCACCGCCCCGAAGAGCACGAACAGCTCTTCGTACTTGAAGCAGCCCAGCCCGTTCAGCAGAACCACCAGCCGTTGCTGGTCTTCGGGCACATCCGCCGGCCGTTCGGCCAGCAGCCGCTCCACGAGCAGCGCCGCCAGGGTGCTGGCCTCGGTGAGGGGCCCCTCGCTCAGGCCGGGCTCGCCGTGGAGCCCCATGCCGATGGCCATGCGGCCGCTGGGGACCTCAAACAACGGCTGGTCTGCTCCCGGAAGGGTGCAGCCACTGAAGGCGACGCCCAACGTGCGGGTGCGCCCGTTGGCCTTGCGGGCGAGCCGTTCCACCTCATCGAGGGGCAGGCCGGCTTCGGCGGCGGCGCCGGCCACCTTGTACACCGCCAGGCCGCCGGCGATGCCGCGCCGCAACTCCTGCTGGTCGATGGGGCCGCTGGCGATGTCATCGGTGACGGTCACGATGCGCACGTCGATCCCCTGGCGGCGCAGTCGCTCAGCTCCGAGCGTGAAGTGCAGCACATCTCCGGCGTAGTTGCCGAAGGTCAGCAGCAGGCCCGCGCCGCGTTCCACGGCCGATCCCACCCGCACCACCTGGCCGGCCGAGGGCGAGGCAAAGATGTTGCCGCACACGGCCCCGGCGGCCAGGCCCCGGCCCACCAGGCCGGCAAAGGCCGGATAGTGGCCGGACCCGCCGCCCACCACGACACCCACCTGGCCGCTGGGAATCGGGGCCAGCCGCATCACCCCGCCATCAATGCGGCGCACATGCCTGGGGTAGGCCGCCGCGAAGCCGTCGATGGCCTCACTGGCGAAGTTGGCGGGATCGGTCGGTAAGTAGCCCATGGCCCAAGGTTATTCAGCTATTGGGCCCCAAAAGAATGGGGCGCTGGAAGGTCGTCCAGCCGCGCCGACAGATCCTCCGGCACCCGAAAGATTTCTCGCCGTCCATCCTTGCCCGGAAGTAGCAGCCCCCGGGATGCCAGCTTCTGCAGATCGCTGCGGGCGGTCTGATGG
>NZ_JAGQCQ010000066.1:0-13478 GCF_024346275.1 Cyanobium sp. BA20m-p-22 | reverse complement strand
CCACGGCGAGCTTCGCTGCTGCCCTGAGTTCTTGCTGAAGAGATTCGGCAAGCACATCCCACTAAACAAAAACGAGGTTTTTTTCATGACGACTTCTTTTGACACCGCGGACAATTGGATCAATCAATGGATGTCAAATGCGATCAGCGTGGCCCAACGCTTTCTATGGTCTAGAACTGATCCCCATGGCACCTACTACGACCCTTATCTCTGTGCTGATACGGAGCCAGTAATAGAGCTGGTAAAAGCCAGGGAAGCGTGGATTGTTAAAAATCGCCGAGGCCGCAATGTGCTCATCACCCCTTGCTCTCTGCCAATGATTGACATCGACTTCAAGGACCATGTTGGCCTTGAAAAATTAGCCAGCAATGAAGACACGCTCATGACATGGTTAAAGTGCCGCCACCCACACCTGCAAGATCCACATCGGTTGCGTGTCTACCGCACACAGGCCGGTGTCAGGTTATTGGTTGAATCGGGAAAGATGCTCCCACGGTCAGCGGCTTTCGCCACACTGGCAAAAAACCTTGGCTGTGACTCGCTTTATTTAGCTTTATGCCAAAAGCAAAATTGCTACAGGATCAGGCTTACTCCTAAAAGCGAAACTTACGCTATTAGGTCTAGAACCTGTCGGTTTATCGGTATTCTTGGCGAGGATTTGGAATCCTGCAATGAAGTCCAGGCGTTAATACAAATTCACGATATTCGTACTGGTGCGTTAGACAGCGCAGGAGGTCTTCTACTCGGCTAATCCGATTCCGCGGCCCCCGGTTTAAGGAAAGAAGTCACCACTTTGATCCTTCCATCCGGGGGCTTGAGGACATGACCAATGCCGCCAAGGGATCTTGGCCTCAAGTCGCCGCGAACACCATCTGGAAAGCCCAGCACCAGCAAGGACAAGCCGCCCCGCTCCTTGAGTGGGGCAAGGCGCATGGGAATGAACAGAAGGTGACTTTTCTCGAAGCCATTCTTGGGCTATCCGGGGCTCGTAACATCTACGGAACGGTCGTCTGATGAAAACAGACCCCAAGCGTGCTTTCACCCAGGCCCCCGCATTGATGGGTCAGGGCACAGCCCGCGACCTGATGATGGAGGCAGTAATCAGGCTGCCTCTATGGCAACAGATTCTCGAGGCGATGACCTTCGAGTGGAAGCCTCCCGGAGCTGAACTGGCAGTTCTTATTTCGGCTGACCTTTCACAGCCAGGCCGCAACTGGGCTGAGTGTTACGCCAACGCCCCCTGAGAAGGCGGGCGACTCAGCGCTTCAGGGCTAGGGCGTAATGGGGCGCAACGCTATTGACACCAAGCTTTCTGCGCTGCTGGCCGTCATCCAACTGCACTACCAACCCATCGGTGGGCAACTCGCTCCACAGCTGGCCCTGCAGCCATGAGCGGTGGTGGTGGGCCAGCTGTGGAGAATCACAAAGCAGGTATGGGGGGGTGGGCAGACCCCAGCGCTCCAGCGCCAACAGCTGGGTGGCGTGATCGGCCGCACTCTGCATCACCTCAAATGCAGCGAACACCAGGCCATTACCGCTTGGCACCTTGCGGCGCAGGGCGGCAGCGGGTGTGCTCTGGCGACCATCGAGGCCGTACAGCTCACCACGGATCTGCACACTTATCGGTGCGCCGAGCCTGGGCGGCACGGTGTCAACCAGGGGCAACAGGTGCATCGCATCAGCCCCGCTGCGTGTCCACGCGGCCGTGAGCAGGCCAAGGCGGTACTCCAGAGCAATGGCGCACCCGTCGAGCTTGGGGGTCACCGAGAAGCGGCCAACAGCGGCCGCACCAAGACCCGCCAGCCACTCGCTCAATTCCTGTTTGTCGAGGCTCAGCAACTTGCTGCCCCCGCCGGGAGTAAGCAGCTCTGGTGCAGAGGGGTCGAGCTCCTGCAGCTCTGCCACCAGCGCATCGAACTCGGCATCGGTCATCACGGCCTGGCCGGCCCTGTAGGCGCCGTCTGCGCTGCGTATGGCTTGGCGGAGGGATTGGCTTGGGTGCCTTTTGGGTGCCCTGGTTTCAGCCAATCGGTGAAAAGTCAATCGGGGCGACAGGATTCGAACCTGCGACCTAGTGCTCCCAAAGCACCCGCGCTACCAAGCTGCGCCACGCCCCGTTATCAGGACTTTAGGGGGCAGCCGGTACCGGCGAACCCCGCCAGCAGGTGAGGGGCGCCGCCAAAGACTTGACACCGCCAACTTTCTTGATTAGTACAGGTGTACGCCAAGCGACTCGGTTGTGCCCGATGCCCGTCTCCTCTCCCTACGCCGTCTTCCGAGCTGAAGAATGGCTACCCATCAGCGTCATGCCCATCGCAGCCATGCCCGCCACCAAGCCTGCGTCCGGCAAAAAGCTGCGCGCCCGCACCCTGGTGCAGGGCGACCTGTTCCAGCCCCTGCCGCTGGACTAAGCCTCAGCCGCCAGCGCAATGCAGTCGATCTCCACCCGCGCCCCCTTGGGAAGGGCCGCCACCTCCACGCAGGCCCGGGCCGGCGAGGCCCCCTCCCCAAATACCTCTGCGTAGATCCCATTGACCAGGGCGAAATCCCCCAGGTCGGCCAGGAAAACCGTGGTGCGCAGCACTTGCCCTGGGCGGCTGCCACCGGCCTCCAGCACCGCCTTGAGATTGCTGAGTACCTGGCGGGTTTCGGCCTCCACATCGCCGGCTCCGACCATGGCCCCCGTCAGCGGATCCAGGGCGATCTGCCCGGAGCAATAGAGCACCCCGCCAGCCTTCACCGCCTGGCTGTAGGGCCCCACGGGAGCCGGAGCGGCGGCGGTGATGACGGCTTCCAGCTGCATTGCTCGACTCGTATCAGGTCAGGATGGGGATTGAGCTTATGGCCCTTGCCAATCGCTAGCACCCTTACCCAGCTATTGCCTGCCGAGTTGCCGCTGCGCGAGCACGTGCAGCTCAGGGGGCTCTGGCACCGTTACGCCAACGCCGCGCCAGGCGAATGGACCCTGGAGGGAATCGATCTGGCCCTGCACCAAGGCGAGCTGGTGGGGCTCCTCGGTCCCTCCGGCTGCGGCAAAACCACCCTGCTGCGCCTGATCGCCGGCTTTGAACGGCCCGAGCGGGGCTCGGTGTTGATCGACGGACGCCTGGTGGCCGGCGAGGGCCGCTGGCTGGAACCAGAACGCCGGGGCGTGGGCATGGTGTTCCAGGACTACGCCCTGTTCCCCCACCTCAATGCCTGGCAAAACACCTGCTTCGGGCTGGGGAGGGGACAGGACACCAGTCGGGCCAGCTGGTTGCTGGAGCTGCTCGGGCTGAAGGGCCTCGAACGCCGTTACCCCCATGAACTCTCAGGCGGCCAGCGCCAGCGCCTCGCCCTGGCCCGGGCCCTGGCCCCTGGCCCCTCGGTAGTACTGCTGGATGAACCCTTCTCCAACCTCGATGTGGAGGTCCGCCTGCGCCTGCGCAGCGAGCTGCCGGCCGTGCTCTCCCGCTGCGGCGCCAGCGGCCTGATCGTCACCCACGACCCCGAAGAGGCCCTGGCAATCTGCGACCGGGTAGCTGTTTTGCGGCAGGGGGTGCTGCACCAGTGCGCCAGCCCGCGCCAGTTGGTGCAGCAGCCCGCCACCGCCTTTGTGGGGCGCTTCGTTTTGCAGGGCAACCTGTTGCCGGCCAAGCGCAAGGGCAACCGGATCGAAACTCCGCTCGGCAGCCTGGACTGCCGACCAGCTCCGCCTGCCAACCCTGCTCCATTTAACCCCCCATCCCCCGCCGACAGCGAGCCCCTGGAGGTACTGGTGAGCCCGGATGGGATCGAGCTCGAGCTCGATCCCCAGGGGGAAGCCTGGCTCCAGGGTCGGGAATTTCTGGGTCGGGAGTGGCTCTACCAGGTGCAGCTGGGCGAACTCAAGTTGAGACTGCGCCTACCACTGGAAGCCGAATACGGCCGGGGCCAGCGCTGCCAGCTGCAGCTGCGGCCCGGAGCCCCGGCGATGCTCTTCCCATCCCGCCAACCGCTCCAGGCCCTGGGCTGAGCTCCCTGCCACCAGCCACCTGCCAACTGCCCACTGCCAACTCTCCCCTGCACTGATCCAGCTAGCCCTGCCAATGGTCCTTGCTGCGGCGCAGCACCGCCAGCTGCTCCGGACTCGTCGCCCGCACAAACAGGTTGGTGGCCCGCTCCATCCCAACCGTGCTGGGAATCGTGGCGGCACCCCTGGCGCGGGTGGAGATCACAGCCGCGAGGCGCTCCCGAATCGGCCCAGCGGCGCCATCCTCGGCATCCACGGTGGCGGCAGCCCAGCGCAGGTTGGCCTCGGTGTATTCGTGGGCGCACCACACCTGGGTGGCAGGAGGCAGCTCGGCCAGCCGCTGCAGCGAAGCCCGCATCTGAGCCGCACTGCCCTCAAACAGGCGTCCGCAGCCCCCGGCAAACAGCGTGTCGCCACAGAAAAGGTGCCCCGAAGCCGGCAGGTAGTAGGCGATGTGGGCGCGGGTGTGGCCCGGCACGTCGATCACCTGCACCGTCTCCCCCAGCAGCTCAAAGCGATCACCACCGGCAACGCCCCTGGTTTGCAGGGGAATGCGCGCCCGGTCCTCGCGGCTGGCCAGCACCGCCGCACCGGGCCAACGGGCCAGCAGACCCGGCGTACCACCGATGTGGTCGCTGTGGTGGTGGGTATGCAGGATCGCCACCAGCTCCAGCCCCTGCCGCTCCAGCGCCGCGATCACCGGCTCGGCAAGGGCCGGATCCACCACCGCCGCTAGTCCCTGGCGGTGCAACACAAAGACGAAGTTATCCCGCAGGAGCGGAACCAGTTCAACGCTGAGTTGCTGCATCGTTAAAGTCCAGCTTGAGGCGCACAACCATGATCACCGTCGCCCTGGCCAAAGGCGCGCTCCTGAAGGATTCGGTGGCCCGCTTCGCCGCCGCCGGTTTCGACTTTTCAGCTCTGCTGGACCCCGATAACCGCCAGCTGATGGTGCCCAGTGCCTGTGGCCAGGCCAGGGCGCTGCTGGTGCGCAATGCCGATGTGCCGGTGTACGTGGCCTATGGGCAGGCCCAGCTGGGTGTGGTGGGCTACGACGTGATCCGCGAGCACCAGTTGCCGGTGGCCCAGTTGCTGGATCTCGGCTTCGGCAGCTGCCGCATGAGCGTGGCCGTCAAGGCCAGCAGTGGCTACCGGCGAGCGGCTGACCTGCCTGCCCACTGCCGGGTGGCAAGCAAGTTCACCGGCTGCGCCCAGGCCTTTTTCAATGCCCTGGACCTACCTGTGGAGCTGATCCATCTGGCCGGCTCAGTGGAGCTGGGGCCGATCACCGGCATGAGTGAGGCGATCGTGGACCTGGTGGCCACCGGCCGCACCCTGGAAGAGAACGGCCTGGTTGCCATCGAGGATCTATTTCTGAGCACCGCCCGGCTGGTGGGTCACCCCCTGGCCCTGCGGCTCGACGACGGTTCACTTCAGAGGACCATCGATCGGCTCGGGGTAGCCGTGCCCCAGCGGGGCCGCTGATGGCCCGCCTCGACCGGCAACGCTTAGCCCGCCTGCTGCCCTACCTGGGCAGGGACCGCCGCCGCCTCGGCCTCACCCTGCTGCTGCTGATCCCGGTGGCCTTTGCCGCGGCGGTGCAACCCCTGCTGGTGGGCCAGGCGATCTCCGTGTTGCGGCGCGAGCCCACCCTGGGCTGGCTCGACGGCATGCCCGTGGCCGCCGCCCTGCGCCTGCTGGTGCTGCTGCTGCTGCTGGCCGTAATGCTGCGGCTGGGGCTGCAGGGCATCCAGACCTTCAACGTCCAGGCCGTCGGCCAACGGCTCACCGCCCGCATCCGCAACGACCTGTTCGCCCATGCGATGGCCCTGTCGCTGCGCTTCCATGACCGCACCCCCGTGGGCAAGCTGCTCACCCGGCTTACCAGCGATGTCGATGCCCTGGCCGAGGTCTTCGGCAGTGGGGCCGTGGGGGTGCTGGCCGACCTGGTGACCCTGCTGGTGATCGCGGTCACGATGATCTCGATCGAGTGGCGCCTGGGCCTGCTGCTGCTGGTCAGCCAGGTGCCTGTGGTTTTAGGCATCCTCTGGCTGCAGGGGCGCTATCGCAAGGCCAACTACCGGGTGAGGGAAGAGCTCAGCCAGCTCAATGCCGACCTCCAGGAGAACCTCCAGGGGCTGGAGGTAGTGCAGATGTTCCGGCGCGAGGCTGCAAACAGTGCCCGCTTCGCCCAAGTAACCAATGCCTACCGGGAGGCTGTGACCGGCACAATCCTCTACGAAAGCTCGATCTCGGCCTTGATCGAGTGGGTTGCCCTCAGCGCCATCGCAGTAGTGCTGGCCCTAGGCGGCTGGATGGTGCTCGGCAGCACCATGGGTCTCGGCACCCTCACCACCTTCATCCTCTATTCCCAGCGGCTGTTCGACCCACTGCGCCAACTGGCTGAACGCTTCACCCAGATCCAGGGCGGCCTCACCGCCGTTGAGCGCATCGGCGAACTGCTCGAGCAGCCGATCGAAATCGCAGATCTGCCCGCCAGTGACCGCACGGCCGCCGCCATTCGCAGCGGCAGCGAGCGGGCCAGTGCCGGCGAGGTGATTTTTGAGCAGGTCAGCTTCTCCTACCGCCCGGACGACCCGATCCTCAGCGACCTCTCCTTCCGCATCGCCCCGGGCGAGCACGTGGCCCTGGTCGGGCCGACCGGCTCTGGCAAAACCACCGTGATCCGTCTGCTCTGCCGGCTCTATGAACCCCAGCAGGGGCGGATCCTGCTGGATGGCATCGACATCCGCCAATTGCCCATTCCCACCCTGCGGCAGCGCCTGGGCGTGGTGCTGCAGGACACCTTCCTATTCAGCGGCAACGTGGCCGACAACCTGCGCCTCGATGCGCCCATCAGCAGCGACCAGCTGCAAGGGCTCTGCGCCGAGCTGGGCCTCGATCCCCTGCTGCGCCGCCTGCCCGATGGCCTGGCCACCGAGCTGCGGGAGCGGGGCGGCAACCTCTCCTCCGGCGAGCGCCAGTTGCTCTCGGTGGCGCGGGTGGCAATCCGCGATCCGTCGGTGCTGGTCATGGATGAGGCCACCGCCTTCATGGATCCCTCCACCGAGGCCACCCTGCAGCGCGACCTCGACAAGCTGCTGCACGGCCGCACCGCAATCGTGATTGCCCACCGCCTGGCAACGGTGGAGGCCTCCGACCGCATCCTGGTGTTGCGCAAGGGTCACCTGATCGAGCAGGGCACCCACAGCCAGCTGCGTCAGCAGGGGGGTGTCTACGCCCAGCTGGCCGACCTGCAGGAGCGGGGGCTGGCGGCCCTCTGAGCCAGCTCGAAGCGGCCATCGGGCAGGATCGTTTGATTGCGTCGCACGCGGCAGTCGTGGCCTCCGCCGAGCTCCTCACCAGCCTCTACGGGGAACGGCACCGGCTTTGCCCGACGCCCAATCCCCAGCTGAGCCTGGTGCTCAGCTGCGACCGGGCCATCGACCTGATCGAACTCGAGCAGCTCTGTGATGCGGTGGGCTGGAGCCGCCGGCCCCTGCGCCGGGTGCGCAAGGCACTGGAGCACAGCCTGCTGCGGGTGGGCCTGTGGCGCCACGACCCACGCCTGCCCAAGCTGGTGGGCTTCGCCCGCTGCACCGGCGACGGCATTGTGGAGGCCACCGTTTGGGATGTGGCAGTCCATCCCCTCTACCAAGGGGCGGGACTGGGCAAGCAGCTGATGGTCTACGTGCTCGACCAGCTGCGGGCGATGGAGGTGGATCGGGTGAGCCTGTTCGCCGACCCCGAAGTGGTGAAGTTCTACGCCGCCCAGGGCTGGGAGCTCGAACCCCAACAGCGGCGCTGCGCCTTCTGGTATGCGCCCTAGGTCCAGAGGCTGGGATCCTGCGAGAGCGGCAGGCGGGCCAAGGGATGGTCAGGGCCCAGCAGATCGGAGCTGATACGAGCGCACATCAGATCTAACGGCAAGCTGAAACTGCTGCCGTCACGATCAAATGGTCCCTCCACATAGGCACCGACGCGTTCAGCTACCAAAAAGGCCAGGAACAACAGAATCCCAGTAATAGCCGAATGGTTGGAGGTAAAGTCCAGGAAGATTGTATACCCAAAGATCCAACTGAGCAGCCTGATGAAGACATCATAAACCGGAGGCAGTGGTGTATTTCGAACCTTCTCCAACCCCCCAACCGCATCGGTGAAGGATTCGGCGCAGCGCAGCAGCACGTCCCTGCCCCAGGGGCTGATGGCCCGGCGCTGGCGCAGGCGGCCAATCGCAGCAGCCCGAGCCCGGTAGGAATGATTCAGGGTGGTCTCCGCTGGCAAACCAAGGCTTGCGCAGAGGCGGTTAACCGCTTCGCGGGCATCCTGGCGCCAATAGCCACGCAGCTCGAAATTCAGCAGCCAAACCTGCAACACCTGCAGGCCCACCAGGCGGTTTTCCTCTCCCCGCCAGGCACTGTCACTGCAGAGCAGGGTGTGCAGACAATCGCGCCAGTGACGGCTCACATTGGTGACTGCTCCCCAGAGGGTGCGGGCCTCCCACCACCGGCTGATCGCCTCGGAATTGCGGAGGGCCAGCAGGATGGATACGGCCGTGCCCATGATCGCCAGCCCTCCCACATCGATGATGTCGATCCGCTTGATCAACCCCTGCGGTTCAAGGGCAAGAGTGATGCCGCACAGGAGGGCGACAAGCAGCAGATCCAGCTTCATGCGCAGCACCAGCTGGCTCAGACCGCGCGGGATCTGACGCCGGGCCAGGCGAGGGGGCAAGGAAGCAGATTCCATGGCGGCGAGTCTGCTCGATGCCGTAATAGGCCGCAGCCAGCTGCTCGGCGCTGTGGCCCCGCCGCCAGGCACGCCGCAGGCGGGCATTGGCCAGGGTGGTCTGCCAGATGCCCAGGGCCCGCCAGCGGCGCCCATCCACCCGCAGCGTTGCCCCCAGCGAGTGCAGGCGGGTGTGCTGGCGCAGGCGCTGCACCAGTTCCAGGTCTTCCATCAGGGGGATGGGTGCCACACCCCCGGCGACGGCCAGCAGGCTGCGGGGCAGCAGCAACCCCTGGTCGCCATAGGGAAGCTGGCGCCAGCGGCTGCGCAGCGCCACCCCCAGCTCCACCAGCCGCAGGGCGGGGCTGGGGGCGTCGATCGCCAGGTTGAAATACCAGGCCGCCGGCGGGCGCCCCAGGGCGGTGGCCAGGGCCGCCTGCCAGCCGGCCCCCAGGCGGGCATCGGCGTGGAGCAGCAGCAGCCAGGCCCCACTGCTGCGGGATACCCCTAGGGCCAGCTGCCGTCCCCGGCCCGGGCTGCAGGCCAGCACCCGTGCTCCCGCCAGGGCCGCCAGCCGAGGTGTGCCATCAACACTGGCCCCATCCACCACCAGCACCTCGGTCACCAGCTGGGGCGCCGTGGCCAGATCGGCCAGCAGCAGCGGCAGCCGCGCCGCCTCATTGCGGGCCGCGATCACCACCGAAATCCCAGCTGGGCTCAGCGCCATGGCCCCAGGTCCTCCCCCCTATCCAGGTCCCTGCGGCAGGGCAGCAGGGCCGGCTCCAGGCCCCGGCGCGCCAGGGCGGCGAGGGTTTGCTCCAGCACCTGCTCGCTGCCCCAGGCGATCCCCACCATCAGGGCCGGCTCGGGCCTGCGCAAACCGATCAGCCAGTAACCCCCGTCGCAGGCGGGGCCGAGCACCGCTTCCTGGTGATCCAACGCCGCAAAGGCCGAGGCCAGATCGGCCCGCTCCAGCTGGGGCAGGTCACTGCCGATCAACACCACCCGCCGGGCCCGTTCGGTGGCCGCCCGCTGGAACTGGCGCTGCATGCGCACCCCGAGCCCCCCTCGCCCCTGCAGCACGATGCGGCCCACCCCAAGCTGGTCGCCCAGGCGCCGGGCAGCCCGGGGGGCGAGCCCATCGACCGCCAGCACCAGCTCAATGCCCAGCTGACGGGCCAGCTGGCGCGCCACCGCCAGGGTGTGGCCGGTGAGCCGGGCCTGGACCCGCGCCGCCGCCTCCGCCCCAAGGCTGGAGGCCAACCGCCGCTTGCAGCGCCCCGGCGCCGGCCAGCGGGCCAGCACCACCAGCTGGCTGGCAACCGAGCGGCTCAACCGCGGCGCGGCAGTTCCTTGGGCTTTAGCTCCAGGTTGAGGCGCTGCTCACCGCGCCGCAGCGCCACGGCCAGGGGCTGGCCCACCGTGCCCTGGTCCACCGCCAGCTGCACCTCGGAGGGGTTCCGCACCGCCTTGCCGCCAACCTGCTCGATCAGGTCGCAGGGCTTGAGACCACCGCTGGCGGCGGGGCTGCCCGCCATCACCTCCACCACCACCACCCCGTTCACCTCCGGTAGGCGGCATTCATCGGTGCTGGCGTTGATCTCCCGTGCCAGTTGGGGAGTGAGGGCCTGGAGGCGAACGCCGATGTAGGGATGGCTGGCCGAACCGCGCTCCAGGATCTGGGCGGCGATCTGGCGGGCCACATTGATCGGGATCGCAAAACTGAGGCCCGCCCCCGGTGCCTGGCGGATTGCGGTGTTGATGCCGATCACCTGGCCACGATCGTTGATCAGCGGGCCGCCGCTGTTGCCTGGATTCACGGCGGCGTCGGTTTGGATGTAGGGCACCCGCTGGCCCTCACCCACCGCATTGGTGCGCTGGATGGCACTGATGATCCCGGCGGTCACCGTGTTGTCCAAGCCGAGGGGATTGCCGATGGCGATCGCCACTTCGCCTGGGCGCACCCTGGTGGAATCCCCCAGGGGGGCCACCGGCAGTTTCGAGGCAACCACCTTGACCACGGCCACATCGGTGAGGGGGTCACTGCCGAGCACCTTGCCGTTGAAGCTGCGGCCATCGGGCAGGGTCACGGTCACCTCGCTGGCCCCCTCCACCACATGGGCATTGGTCAGCAGCACCCCATCAGAGCGGGTGATGAAGCCCGATCCCTGGCCCTGCTGTTGCTCAATCGTTGGGCCCCGCCCAAATAGCCCGCCCAGGGGGTTCACCATGCGCTTGACGGTGTCGATCCGCACCACCGCTGGGCCCACCTTGGCCACCGCATCGACGATCAGCGTGCTGCCCTGCTGCAGGGGCGGGCTGGGGGCCGCGTCGCTGATGGGAGTCTGGATGCTGGAGCGACCTGGCAGGCCGGGCAGCCCCTGGCCGCATCCCACCAACAGCAACGCGGCGGGGGCGAGCAGCGCTGCTCGGCAGCGGGGTGAAAGGGGTGGCATGGAAGCGGCCTGGGCCAGGTCTGAATCCGTTTCATTTAAGACGGCCCAGCTGCGGAGCCACGCGTAGATTCGGTTTTCACGAGCGGAAGCGATAGGTGGAGCAGGCGGTGCAGCAGGGAGATGAGCTGTGGCACCAGGTTCAGCAGGCCCTCCAGGCCAACCTCAGCAAACCAACCTTCGAAACCTGGATCCGCCCAGCCCGGTGCAGGGGCTTCAGTGCAGACCAGCTGCGGCTGGAAGCCCCCAACAACTTCGCCTGCGGCTGGCTGAGCAAGAACTATCTCGGCACGATCGAGGCTGTCGCCAGCGAGATCGCCGGCAGGCGGGTGCAGGTGCTGGTGAGTGCGGCCAGCGACGAGGATGTCCTGATCGCCCCAGCCGGCCCTGGCACGGGCAATGGCGCCGCCAAGGCTATTGCCGGCCAGCCAGCGCCAGCCAAAGCCACCGGTGAGACGCCCCGCAAGGTGGCTCCGGGGCTGAACCCCCGCTACGTGTTCAACCGCTTTGTGGTGGGGCCCAACAGCCGCATGGCCCACGCCGCCTCCCTGGCGGTGGCGGAAGCGCCCGGGCGGGAATTTAACCCCCTCTTTCTCTGCGGCGGGGTGGGGCTGGGCAAAACCCACTTGATGCAGGCGATCGGCCACTACCGGCTGGAAATAAACCCGGAGGCGCGGGTGTTCTACGTGAGCAGCGAATCCTTCACCAATGACCTGATTCAGGCGATCCGCAAAGACAGCATGCAGGCCTTTCGCGACCGCTACCGCGCCGCCGACCTGATCCTGGTGGATGACATCCAGTTCATCGAGGGCAAGGAGTACACCCAGGAAGAGTTTTTCCACACCTTCAATGCCCTCCATGAGGCGGGCCGCCAGATCGTGATCGCCTCCGATCGCCCCCCAAACCAGATCCCGAAGCTGCAGGAGCGGCTGATCTCCCGCTTCTCGATGGGACTGATCGCCGACATCCAGGCGCCAGACCTGGAAACCCGCATGGCCATCCTGCACAAGAAGGCCGAACAGGAGCAGATGGTGCTGCCCCGCGACCTGATCCAGTTCATCGCCGGCCGCTTCACCTCAAATATCCGCGAGCTGGAGGGGGCCCTGACCCGGGCGGTGGCCTTCGCCTCCATCACAGGCCTGCCGATGACGGTGGAATCGGTGGCACCGATGCTCGATCCAGCCGGTGGCGATGTGGAGGTCAAACCGATCCAGGTGATCGAAAAGGTGGCGGAGGTTTTCGGTGTCGGCATCGAGGAAATGCTCAGCGCCAGTCGCAAACGGGCCGTCAGCAGGGCCCGTCAGGTGGGCATGTACCTGATGCGCCAGAGCACAAACCTGAGCTTGCCGCGCATCGGCGAGGCCTTCGGCGGTAAGGACCACTCCACGGTGATGTACGCCGTCGAGCAGATCGACCTCAAGCTGAACAATGATCCTGCCCTTTCACGCCAAGTGCAGCAGGTGCGAGACCTGCTGCAGATCGATTCACGCAAACGCCGCTAGCCCAGCCAAGCTCAACGGCAGCCCTGCACTCAACGGCAGCCCTGTGCAGAGATCCGATAGCTGAAGCCCAGGGCAGCGGGGTCGTTGCTGGCTCCCACCTTGAAGTTAATTTGGGAGGTCTGCTTGCCAGGCACCGCTGGGAAGGGGCCAAACATCTTGCCGGTACCCATGGGCGGATTCATCAGGTTATTAAACAGCTGCAGGCTGGAACCATCGCTGAACTTCATATAGCCCTCCACCGGATACTGGGCATTGGCATCAGATGAATTAGCGGTGAAAAAGAACTTATAACTGGTGTAGGGCTTGGTAACAAAAAAGTCGGTGTTCCAATTGGTCTTGCCGATCAACTTGCCCCGACCCACCGACTTTGAAACGATCGGTGAGGTGCCGTTGCCTCCTACCGGCTGCAGGAAGGTGCAGGTGGGTGCGGCGGTGGCTGCCGGCTGGGCCAGGCCCAGCCCCAAAGCAAGGGCCAGGGGGAGCAGCGGGCGGGCGGGGATCGAAAGGCGCATGGGGAGGAGGGGAGAGGGATAGGTATTAAACCTTAGGAAAGCGGCCTGGCCGGGTCGCTTCCCTCCAGTTCGCCGGCAAACACCCGGCTGATCGTGATGTCTACCGCTTCGAGCGTCATCAGATCCAGCTTGGTAAGTGGGCTGCCCATGCGGCTGAACAGCCGGTTGGCCTGGCGCATGCGGGCCCGGTCGATCGCATTGCGGATTGAGCGGGCATTGGCAAAAAAGGGCAGCTGCATGCGGCGCTGGATGTATTCGGCAAAGGCCAGGCTGGCTTCTGCACTGAAACGGT
>NZ_JAGQCQ010000065.1:0-13567 GCF_024346275.1 Cyanobium sp. BA20m-p-22 | reverse complement strand
CTTGGGAAATACGGCTGCAATCTCCTCTGCGGTGAAATCGGATTGGGTCATGGAGTTAACTCATTTTGAAGCCGCCATCGACGTGAAGCACTTGCCCAGTGACGTAATCAGACAGGCTTGAGGCGAAAAATAACACGACGTTAGCGACATCCTCCGGTTGGCCAAAGCGACCAAGAAGGATACGGGACTTTACCACGTCTCCAGCCTGTTGTCTGATGGCTTCAGTCATCTCGGTTTCGATCACCCCGGGTGCAACACAGTTCACCAGGATGTTGCGCGGTGCCAACTCAACTGCAAGGGCTTTTGTTAGGGCATTGATCGCACCCTTGCTGGCCGCATAGTTTGTTTGGCCCCGCCCACCCTTTTCGCCGGCCACGGAGCTGATATTTATGATTTTGCCCCTTCGCTTGGAGACCATGTAGGGGATTACGGGCCGCAGCACATTAAATACACCTACCACATTTGTGGCGAGCACTTCTTGTATGTCGTCATTTGTAAGCAGGCCGAGAATGTTGTCTCTGATGATGCCAGCGCTGTTAACAAGAATGTCGATCTTGCCAGCATCTTCGGCTATTTCATCGATTGCCTGCTCGCAGCTTTCGGCATTGCGAACGTCAACCCTTTTGGCTTTGACAGTACCAGCGGCTTTGACAGTGCCACTGAGCCCAGCGGCAGCTGCCAATGTTTCATTGGCGGCTGCTTCATTGCTGCAATAGAGGAATGTAACATCGGCTCCCTGAGCAGCCAGCGTAAGCACAATTGATCGGCCGATTCCCCTGCTGCCGCCCGTGACAACCACTGCCTTGTTTTCAAGTAGGTTTGCGCTGTCCATTCGCTGCTGGGTAGGTTTTGGTGGAGTCTCAATCGGTAGGGATTGGCCCATGGGTATTGGAGGATTCCCTATTGGTTGGCTTTAGTTAGCCAGAAATGGCGAAGCCCCCATCTACCACCAGGGTTTGACCGTTGATCATTTCGGCTTCAGGTAGGCATAGAAGATAGACCCCATCTGCTACATGCTCCGGCACCATGCTTTCGCCCGTTGGGTTTCTTTGGCTGAAGCTTTCCAGCAGTTCTTCCCGATTCGGAAAGTGGGAGAGGGCGTCGGTGTCAACTACGCCAGCGCTGACGGTGTTGACTCGAATTCCCCTTTGGCCCAGCTCCTGGGCCAGGCTGCGCACCAGGGACTCCAGGGCAGCCTTTGACGCTCCTACAAAGCCGTAGTCAGGTATGGCCCTGCTGGCCCCCAAGCTAGACAGCGCAATAATCCGGCCCCCGTCAGCCATCAGTTTCACCGCCTCCTGGCTGAGCAGCACCAGGGCCAGGGCGTTGGTTTCCAGGCACCAACGCCAGTGCTTTCTATTCATCTGCATGACCGGCTTGAGCACGCCACTTGCGGCATTGCTGATCAGTATGTCGAGGCGATCAAATGCCTCTGTGAAACTTTCAAATATTTCTTTCACGCTTTCGGGATCGCCCACGCTCCCTTTGATTGCGATTGCCCGTCTGCCCATGTCCCGAACTTGGTCGCAAAGCGCTGTTGCTTCCGTGTGGCTATTGTAATAATTAATTGCTATGTCGCAGCCGGCTGAGGCGAGCTTCAGGGCGGTTGCCCGGCCGATTCCCCTGGCCCCGCCCGTCACCAGAGCCACCCTCCCCGCCAGCGTCTGCGTCATCGATTCTGCGGGGGGTGGCTGCCTTGGCGGAGATAGTAGGGCTCGATCCCCAGCCGCGCCTCTTACAGCAGTGACGGCTGGTGTTCGACTGGCTCCAATCGGGCCAGCTTCGCCCCTGCTGCAGAGGTCTCCTTACCTCGCTCCCCACCGGTCTCCTCACTGCGCTCCTCGGCCTCGCCGGCCTTGACCTCCAGGGCCTGCTCGATTACGCGGTCGGTGAGGGCGTCGAAGTAGGCCGCCAGGCTGGCCTGCAGCTCCAGGAACTCCGGCCAGAGGGTGTCGTTGACGAAGCTGCGGCTGAGGCGTGCCATCACTGTGGTGCGTCGCTGGCGGCTGTAGCGGTAGGGCTGAATGCCGTAGCGGCGCATCAGTGCCACGAACAGGTGGCGGGACCACTGGTCCGAGAGGGAGAAGCGAAACTCCACCGGCGGCTCTTCGGTGGCCAGCTCAGCCAGGCGGGCTTCGATGCGCTCGCGGGCCCTTCCCGCCGCCACCCGCTCACCGTCGCTGCCGGCCCTGGCATAGAGCGCCTCGATGCGCTGCAGCTTGGCTACAAGCTGGGCTTCCGGGCCCTGCGGCGGTGTTTGCACCGTGCGCTTGCGGCGGGCCATTGGCTTCCAGAAGCTGCTGTCAAGCTACCGACCCTGCCCGGCCTGATCCATGTTCTCCCCCGGCCCATGGTTCGACCCCGAGACCACAGCCATGGTTCTTGCCTCCCTGCGCTCCCCTGCCGGCGCAATGGCCTTCGTTCCCCTCTATGCGCTCTGGGTGACCCTGCTGCTGCCGGGGGTGTGGGCCTCGATGCTGGCCGGTGCCCTCTACGGCCCTGCCTGGGGCAGCTTGATCGTGTTCGTGGGGGCCTGCCTGGGGGCCCAGGCGGCCTTTTTGCTCGGGCGCACCTGGCTGCGCAGCTGGGCGCGCCGGCGGCTGGCGGCGGTGCCGAAGCTGCAGGCGATCGAGCAGGCCGTGAGCCGCGAGGGGCTGAAGCTGGTGTTGCTCACCCGCCTCTCGCCCGCCTTTCCCTTTTCCCTGCTGAATTTCGCCTACGGCCTCAGCGAGGTGAGTTGGCGCGACTACTCGATCGGCCTGGTCGCGATCCTGCCTGGCACGATCCTCTTCTGCGGCCTGGGGGCGTTGGCCGGAGATGTGGCCCGCTTCCGCGAGGTGCTCTCCGGCCAGGCCGATCCCCTCACCTGGACCCTGCGCATCGTGGGACTGCTGGCCACCGTGCTGGTGGTGTGGCTGGTGGGTAGGGCGGCGCGGCAGGCGCTTCAGGGGGCAGAGCCACCGGGCTGATCGGGCAACGGCCAGTCGCGCAGCGCTGCGATCAGTACAAACCAGGCCAGCCGCAGCCGGGCCAGCGGGCCTGGCTGGCTGACGAGCTCGGCATATTTCGCCCGCCCGCACTCGGTTTTGATCCAGCGGAAGGCGGCGGGAGCGGCCATGGCAGCGCAGAGCGGCGGTGGTTTGGACCCAGTCTGATCCCACCAACTGGGGGGTGGTTACATCTCCAGCAGGGCCCGCAGCCCGGCCTCATCCAGCACCGCCACCCCCAGGCCCTCGGCCTTGCTGAGCTTGCTGCCGGCCTCCTCGCCGGCCACCACATAGCTGGTCTTTTTGCTCACCGAGCCGCTCACCTTGCCGCCGGCGGCTTCGATCAGGGCCTGGGCGGCACTGCGGCTGAGGGAGGGCAGGCTGCCGGTGAGCACAAAGGTCTGGCCCGCCAGGGGGGCCTGCTGGCCCGCCGCAGCAGCTGACGCCGCCCGCTCCCCTGGCCCGGCGGCCAGGGAGAAGCCCAGCCCTGCCAGTTGCTCAAGTAACAGCCGGTTGGCCGGGGTGGCAAACCACTGCTGCAGCGATTGGGCGATTTCAGCGCCGATGCCGAAGACGGCGGTGATTGATGGGGGATCGTGGGCGGCGGCGGTGGCGGCGGCGGTTGCCAGCTCAGCGGCACTGGGGAAGGCGGCAGCGAGCGCCTTGGCGCTCACCTCCCCGACGTGGTGGATGCCCAGGCCGTAGAGCTGGCGGTGCCAGGGCTGGGCCCTGGAGGCGGCCAGGGCGGTCACCAGGTTTTCGGCGCTCTTGGCGCCCATGCGCTCCAGGCTGGCCAGCAGGGCCCCATCCAGCCGGTAGAGGTCGGCGATCGAGCCCACCAGGCCCTTCTCCACCAGCTGCTCGATCAACTTGGCCCCCAGCCCATCCACATCCAGGCCCCCCTTGCTGACCCAATGGCGCAGGGCGCCCCGCAGGATCGCCGGGCAGCTCGAATTGACGCAGCGGGTGGCCGCCTCCCCCTCTTCGCGCACCAGCTCCGAGCCGCACTCCGGGCACAGGTTGGGCAGCGCCAGCCGGGCCGCCCCGGCGGGCCGCAGCTCGCCCAGCACCCGCACCACCTCGGGGATGATCTCGCCGGCCTTGCGCACCACGATCGTGTCACCGGCGTGCAGGTCGAGTTCGGCCAGGCGATCGGCGTTGTGCAGGGTGGCGCGGCTCACCGTGGTGCCGGCCAGGGGCACGGGCTCAAACTCAGCCACTGGGGTCACCACCCCCGTGCGGCCCACCTGGCAGGCCAGCCGCAGCAGCCGGCTGGGGGCCTCCTCGGCGGCGTACTTGAGGGCGATCGCCCAGCGCGGCGCCTTCTGGGTGAACCCGGCGGCGTCCTGGAGGCGCAGGTCGTTGAGCTTCACCACCACGCCGTCGGTGGCATAGGCCAGGGAGCGGCGGCCCGTGTCCCAGGCGCTGAAGAAGGCCTCCACTGCCGCCAGATCCGGCAGCAGCTCGGCGTTGGGATTCACCTTGAAGCCAGCTCGCTGCAGCCACTGCAGACACTCCCACTGGCTGCGCGGCCCCTGGGGCGGGTCTTGCGGCAGGTGCAGGGTGTAGGCAAAGAAATCCAGTCGCCTGGCGGCCACCACCTTGGGATCCAGCTGGCGCAGGGTGCCGGCACAGGCGTTGCGGGGGTTGGCGAACGGGGCCTCATCCCGCTCGGCCCGCTCAGCATTGATGGCGGCGAAGGTGGCATCGGGGATCAGGGCCTCGCCGCGCACCTCAAGCCAGGCGGGGGGGGCATCGAGCTGAAGCCGCAGGGGCACCGAGGCGATCGTGCGCACGTTGGCGGTGATCTCCTCGCCCCGTTCGCCGTCGCCGCGGGTGGCAGCCCGCACCAGCAGGCCGTTTTCGTAGCTGAGGGCGAGGGCATTGCCATCGATTTTCAGTTCCCCCACCATCGGCAGCGCCGTGCCGGCTTCTCGGTCGAGCACCTTGAGCAGGCGGCCATACCAGGCCTCCAGCTCCTCGCTGCTGAAGGCGTTGTCGAGGCTGAGCAGGGGAATGCGGTGCTCCACGCTGGAGAAGGCCGCCGCCGGTGTTCCCCCCACCCGCTGGGTGGGGCTGTCCGGGGTGATCAGCTCGGGGTGGGCGGCCTCGAGCTCGAGCAGTTCCCGGTAGAGGCGGTCGTAGACGGGATCCTCCAGCTCGGGGGCATCCAGCACGTAGTAGGCGTGGGCGGCGTGGCTGAGCAGCCGCCGCAATTCGCTGGCGCGGGCCTGGTCCTGGTTGGCTGCACTCACGCCAGCACCCTCAGACAGAACAATTCAGGCTGCAGCCAGCTTGGTGATGCGATCGACCCGCCACTGCTCCTCCACCTTCACGAAGGTGAAATCCAGCGGCAGTTCTTCTTTGCCGTCGCTCTTGAGCTTGACGGTGAGGATCAGCTGGCCCTCATCGAGCCGGGGCCGGCCCGATTTGAGGTTGCGGTATTTGTTGAGCTGCAGCCCCGCCAGGAAGCGGATGAACTGCTGCCGGTTGACGTGGGAGCGGTAGTTCTTGGTGGTGAGCAGGTAGGCCCCATCCACCTGGCCGCTGGCCACCTGGGTGAAGAACTGTTTGATCAGGGGGTTGATGCCGCGGGCGCTGAGCACCAGCCTGACCGCCGAGATGGTCCAGTAGAGGAGCAGGGCGCCGGCCCCGCCGAGCAGGAGCTTGGTGCCGATGTCACGGGTCAGACCCCAGTCCATCACGAAACAATTTGCGTTGACTGGGGCAGAGTCTGACTGACTGCCCCGCCGGCATGCCGCTCGAGCCCCTGCTGCCCCTGTTTCACCAGCTTGACCGGGAGTGGTTTGACGGCAGCCTGGCGCCGGATGGGCAGCGGCTGGTGGAGCTGCGCTGGAGCGATGGCCGCATGCGCCGCACGGCGGGGATGTATCGCTTTGGCCGCCACCGAGACGGGCGTCCCCTCAGCGAAATTGTGCTGTCGCGGCCCCTGCTGGAGCCCTTGCCCCGGGAGGCCACCCTCAGCACCCTCTGCCACGAAATGATCCACGCCTGGGTGGATCGGGTGGTGGGTGCCCAGGAGGTGCACGGCCCCCACTTCCGCGCCCGCATGGCCGCCATCAATGGGGCCCAGGATGGCTTTCGGCTCAGCATTCGCCACCGCTACCCCCTGCCCGTCAGCACCCTGCCGCCCCGCTGGCTGGCCTGCTGTCCAAACTGCGGCCTGAGCGCCCCCTACCGCCGCCGGGTCAAGGGGCTGGCCTGCCGCCTCTGCTGCGAGCGGCTCCACGGCGGGCGCTGGCACGCCAGCTGCCTGTTGCGCTTTGAGCAGGCGGCCTAGGGTCGCGCCAGCAAGGCACCTGCATGGGCGTTTTTCTCTGGACCCTGGAATTCGGTGGGCTCACCATCGCCCTGGTGGGCCTGGGCCGGGAGCGCTGGCTGGCGGGCCGCCGCCGTTAGGTTTGAGCGATGGCTGATTCCTGGTCTGAGCCCCTCGAGCAGGGTTTTGATCGGCTGGTGAGCACCGGCCGGCAACTGGTGAATGGCGTATCCGGTGCCCGGCCCGGGGCCCGGGGCAGCGAGCGCCGCCAGCGGGGGCCATCGCTCCAGTCAGGCCTGGGCAAGCTAGATGGCTTGGGCAGGTGGGTGGAAGGCAAGCTCGACTGGATTCTGGAGGATGGGGAGGAGCTGAGGGAACCCTGGCAGGATTCCCGGCCGGCAGCCCCGCGCCGCCAGCCCCTAGAGGCCATCTCGCGGCGCAGCGGCGCTCTCCCCGAGGCTCGTCAGGCGCCACAGACAAGCCAGGGCGCCCCTGATGTTTGGCCTGACGACACTGATTTTGTGGTGCCCCGCTGGCAGCGTCAGGCCCCAGGCCAGGCCCGGGCCGAACCCCAGCCGCCGGCTGCCTCCCCCTCTTCTTCCCCTGCCCCCGGCCGGGCCATGCCCCGCTCCAGCCGGCGCCGCCCGGGGGCCAGCTCGAGCTGGTCTGACTAACCTGGGGCCAGTGAGCGTCCGGTGCGATGGGCAGTCTGGTGGTGGTTGGTTTTCCCAAGGCCGAGGAGGCCGAGTTGGTGCGGCGGGAGCTGGTGGATATCCAGCGCGAGCAGCTGATCGCCCTCGATGATGCCGTTGTGGTGGAGCATGACGCCGCTGGCCAGGTGCACCTGCGTCAGTCCATCAACCTGACGGCGGCCGGCGCCATCGGTGGCAGCTTCTGGGGCACCCTGGTGGGCCTGCTGTTCCTTAATCCCCTCCTCGGAGCTGCGGTGGGTGCGGGGGTGGGGGCCGCCTCCGGATCCCTCTCGGATATCGGCATCAACGACGACTTCATGCGCGAGCTGGGCGAAACCCTGCCCTCCGGCAGTGCGGCCCTCTGCCTCCTGGTGCGCGAGGCCACCCCGGATCGGGTGATCGAGCGGCTGCGGGCCCATGCCCCCCACGCCAAGTTGCTGCGCACCAACCTCTCCCACACCGACGAAGATCGGTTGCGGGAGCTACTGGAGCAGGCCCGCCTGCAGGCCGAGGCCCTGCGGCTGGGTTGAGCCGGCGGCGAGGCCGGCCGGCCCGAGCCAGTGCTCCAGTTCGGGCGAAAACACCTCCCTGATCACCGTCAGTTCCTTCCCACCTCGAAAGAAGCGGTAGTGGCGACTCCAGAAGGGGCCGCCATGGCCGAAGCGCTCTGCCAGCCAGGGGGCATCCACCCGGGCCAGGCCATCCACTTCCCGAAACAGCTCGGCTCGCCGTGCCGTCAGGCTGCGCCAGATCGGTTGATCCCGTTCGAGCAGGTAGGCGTCGGCCTGCTGCTGGTTCCACCAGCTCTCGGCCCAGGCCAGGGTTCGTTCCCCGCAGCGCAGCCACACCTGGCGCCGCAGCAGGGGGCTTTCAAGTTCGCTGATTTCGGCCGGTGGCGGGCCGCCGGCGCTGGCACCAGACGAAGTCTCAGGTGCCATGGCGATCAATTCGATCTCCACTGGGTCACCGGTGAGCAGTTGAAAGTGACGGGTCGGGCTGCCATCGCCCAGCAGCATCAGCCGCCAGGCTCCCGAAAGCACAGCACCGGCCTGGCCGCCGAGGACGGCGTCGGTGCTGGCCTGCCAGATCACGCTGGGGGAGCTCAGCAACTGGTTAGCCCACATCCGCAAAGGCCTCTGGCCTAGTTCACTTACGTTAGGTAAGAAGGAACGGGGTTCGGGATTGGGGTCCAGCCTGCAGCCCGCCAGCTTGCCTGACGTGGTCGTTACCAACTTCCATCGCCGCTACACCGGGGTCTCCGCCACTGTGCGGGCGCTGGTGCCCGTGCAGCGTCAAGCGATGAAAATCGGCCTACTGGATTGGGGTCGGTTAGGTCTGATCGGGAACATGCGTTGGTGGCATCTGCTGTGGCTGGGATGGACTCCGCCATCTGCTGCCAGATTTCGGATCTGGCATGCCCGTCGGGATATTGAGATCGTCGTTGGATTGCTGCTGAAAAAGCTGCTGCGCCAGCCTTGGAAAATTGTTTTTACCTCGGCAGCTCCCAAGCGACCAGGCCTATGCTTGGGGATGTTATTGCGAAATTGCGATGCGGTAATTGCCACATCGGAGAGGTCGGCCCAGTTTCTGGCTTCCTGCACGCAAGTCATTCATCATGGTGTAGATACAAGCTATTATTCGCCGCCGCCCAATGACGAACTAAGTAGGCTCAAGACATCCCCACTCCCCCAGGGTCTAGGCAGCGTTCCTGGCTCATTGGCGGGTCACTACTGGATCGGGGCGTTTGGCCGCATAAGGCCCAGCAAGGGAACCGATCTTTTGATTGGGGCCCTGATCCAGGTGCTTCCAGACTTCCCTGATTTTAGTGCTGTAATTACGGGGCTGTGTCAGAAAAAACATCAAAAGTTTGCCCAGTCCTTGCAGGCCAAGGTTGTTAACGCTGGCCTGGCTGAACGCATTGTCTTTCTGGGCGATTTGGACCGCGAAACCGTACGCAGCTGCTACCGACGCCTGCTCCTCTGCGTTGCGGCGTCCCGTACCGAGGGTTTTGGTCTCACCCCGTTGGAGGCAATGGCTTGCGGGCGCGCTGTTTTGGTGTCCGGAGCTGGGGTTTGGCCCCAACTTGTGGATCCTCAGGTTGGGGCATCTTTTCAAACCGGATCTGTGGATTCGCTTGTGATTGCATTGCGAGATTTGCTGCGGGATCCCCAATTGCTCTGGCAGATGGGAATCAATGGGCGCCAAAGATCTCTGCAGTGCCATTCGCTGCAGGGCGAGGCGACCCAAATCAATCAACTCTATGGCCGCCTGATGGATTGGGGGTCTGATTTATAGCCTGCTCCGAGGTCATGACGGGCACTGAGCACCCCTTGGAGAAAAGCGCGATTCTTGTAGAATTTTCGCTTGCTGAGCAGGGTTGCCGGCGATAACAGCTGTCGCCAGGCAGAGCCCCTTGCTTTGCGGAATGCCCCCTTGATCTGGTGTTTTGTGGTGACATAGACAAGTGAGCGCCCCATATGCCAAGCCTTGAGCGCTGCAATGCTGGCCGAGCGCCCGCTTGAGTGGCCACTCAGGTGCGTCATCAAGGAGTTATGGATCAGCCAAGTTGGCCCCACCTGCTTGCGTAGGCGGATGCTGATGTCATCATCTTCATGATAGAGAAAAATATTCTCATCAAAGCCGCATATCCTATCAAAGTTTTGTTTGCTTAAAAATAGGGCTGCACCTGTGAGTACTGGCACTTGGCTATCGTTTTTAGGTGCGATAGGGCCCATTATTTCGTTGCTACTAAGCAGGCAGCTGCGGCGTTTAAATGAGACCCTGCCCCGGCTGTCGATGATCTGAGGATTGAAGGCGGATGCTTCTGGCTTTGCGGCGGCGGCGGATTCCAGGGCCGTGATTGTTGTGGCTTCAAGAAAGCTGTCTGGATTCACAAAGAAGAGAAATTCGCTCTGGCTGGCAGCTGCGCCTTGATTGCATGCAGAGCCAAAGCCCAGATTGGTCTGATTGGTAATCAAGAGCGCGTTATGGGCCTTTGCTAGAGCCCTGGTTTCGGCAAGATCTGATGAGCCATTGTCAACGAGAATAATGCTTGTGCCTTGGGGAATAGATGCCAAAAAGCGCTCCAATACCGCTGAGCTGTTGAAGCAAACGCTGATTACGCTGGTGCGGCTCGGGGCGTTCAAGTTCCGGAGCTCCAACTCATCTTTGCTGGCGGGTCAGGTGGGCCCCAATGGCATCAAAAGCCACTGGAGATGCTGACCCTTAGCTGTTCTCCTCCTTTTTCGATCACGGCGCTGTCCCCGCCGGCAGAGCGCAAACGCCAACCGCTGGCGCCGATGCTTTCGCCCACCGCCGCACTTGTTGAGCTGCCCCCGATCTGGAAGATTGCCGAACCACTTTGACCAGCCACTTGAACCACCCCCACCAACTGGGGCGCGCTGGAGCCCGTAGCACCACTTCTGTTACCACTATTGCTATTGCTATTGCCGCTGGCCTCTGGTGCTGGGCTGGTGATGCGGCCATTGACAGGCACCCTGAGTACGCCGGCTAGGGGAGCGCCGGTTGCGGGCAAGGCGGCCAGCTCCTCAACCCAGGGTTCACCTGGCGGGGGCGGCGGCAGATCGCCACCTTGGGCCGCGCCTGCCGCCGTGGCAGAGCTCTGATCGCCTTCAGCAGTCGCGTCAGCTTTGGCTTGAGAAGTGGCGGCGCTGGAGCTGGGCCCCATGTTGCGCAGCCGCTCGATCAGAAGCATGTTGCGTTCCTGCTGGATGGCCTGCTGGGATTGGTTCCAGAGGCCCAATACAACCAGGGCAGCTCCAGTGGCCACCACCACGGCCCCACTGGTGATGGCCAGCAGAAGCCCCGGCTTGGCCCGCTGGCTCGGCAGTGGGTTGATGACGAGCGTTGGTTCCACCGCCTGCAGCAGGGCTTGCCTGGGGCTGTTACAGAACTCCACTTCGATGGGTTTTTCGGGTTCAAACACCCGGTTGAGCACCTGTTCGGCTCGCAGCTCCCAGTAGGCCATGGATGTAGGTATGCCCCGTGCTGGATTCACCAGAAGTCGCCCCCTACGGCCTTGGCTTCAACTTACTCAGCCTGGCTGGGCTTGACGAGGCCTGGCGGTTTCGGATCTCGAGCCAGAGCATCAAGGCCGTGACGTCTGCCGGAGAGACCCCCGCCATTCGGGAGGCTTGGCCAAGGTTCAATGGCCTGATTGCCGCCAGTTTCTCCCGGGCTTCGTTGGAGAGGGTGGCGATCGCGGCGTAGTTGATGTCGGTTGGGATAGGGCGGTTTTCCTGCTTTCTCGCCTGGTCGATCTGCTGCTGCTGGCGGGCCAGGTAGCCGCTGTATTTGATGTCGATTTCGGTGGCTTCGGCCACATCGCGGCGCAGCTCTGGGTCGGCCAGGCCGTGGCCCGCCAGATCGACGCTGTGGAAGCCGGGGCGACGCAGCAGCTCGGCCAGGGTGATCGAGCCCTTGATGGGGGCGCTGGTTTGGGCTTCCACGGCGGCGGCGGCCGGATCGCTGACCTTGAGCCGCACCGTGTTGAGGCGGTGTTGCTCGGCGGCAATCGCCGCCTGTTTGCCCTCGTAGATCTGCCAGCGGCGCTCGTCGATCAGGCCCAGCTCGCGCCCCAGGGGGGTGAGGCGCCGGTCGGCGTTGTCGCCCCGCAGCACCAGCCGGTATTCGCTGCGGCTGGTGAGCACCCGGTAGGGCTCGCGCAGATCCTTGGTGATCAGGTCATCGACCATGGTGCCGATATAACTGCCCTCGCGGGGGAAGTGGACAGGGTCCTGGCCGCGCACCAGCCGGGCGGCGTTGAGGCCGGCCACCAGTCCCTGGGCGGCGGCCTCCTCGTAGCCGGTGGTGCCGTTGAGCTGGCCGGCCGAAAACAGCCCGGCTACCCGCTTGGTTTCCAGGGATGGCTTGAGCTGGGTGGCAGGCAGGTAGTCGTAGTCCACGGCATAGGCAGGCCGCAGCATCACGCAGCGCTCCAGGCCCGGCAGGGTGCGTAGCAGCTCCAGTTGCAGCCGCTCGGGCAGGCCGGTGGAGAAGCCCTGCACGTAGATCTCCGGCGTGTCGCGGCCCTCGGGCTCCAGAAAGATCTGGTGGCTTTCCCTATCGGCGAAGCGCACGATCTTGTCTTCGATTGAGGGGCAGTAACGGGGCCCCTTGCTGTCGATGAAGCCGCCGTAGATCGGGGTGAGGTGCAGGTTGTCGCGAATCAGCTGGTGGGTGGCGGCGGTGGTGCGGGTGATGTGGCAGCTCATCTGCTCGCCACTCACCCAGGCCGTTGGATCAAAGGAAAAGAAGCGATCGGCTGCGTCGCTGGGTTGCTCTTCGAGCTGGTCTATGGCGATGCTGCGCCGATCCACCCGAGCTGGGGTGCCGGTCTTGAGCCGGCCCATCTGGAAGCCCAGCGCTTCGAGGGCTTCGCTGAGCCCAACGGCTGCCTGTTCTCCGGCGCGGCCGGCGCTCATCGATTGGCTGCCCACCCAGATCTTGCCGCCCAGGAAGGTGCCGGCGGTGAGGATCACGGCCGGCGCAGCGTAGGTGCTGCCGAAGTAGGTACGGATGCCGCTGACGCGGGCGTCTTCCCCTGGCGTGCCCTCCAGCTCCAGGCCGGTCACCATCGCTTCGCGCAGGGCCAGATTTGGCGTGTGCTGCAGCAGCTGCAGCATCTGGCGGGCGTACTGGCGTTTATCCGTCTGGGCCCGCAGGGCCCAGACGGCCGGGCCGCGGCTGGCGTTGAGCACCCGCTTCTGCAGGGCCGTGGCATCGGCCAGCCGGCCGATCACGCCGCCGAGGGCATCGACCTCATGCACCAGCTGGCTCTTGGCCGGCCCGCCCACCGCTGGGTTGCAGGGCTGCCAGGCGATTCGATCCAGGTTGAGGGTGAAGAGGGCGGTGCTGAGCCCTAGACGCGCGGCGGTGAGGGCCGCCTCGCAGCCGGCATGGCCGCCACCCACCACGATCACGTCGAAGTGTTCCGTGAAGTGTTCGGTGAAGTGGGTGGCGAAGCTTGTCATGTATCCAAGACTATCGAGTTGCCCGCGCTGGGTTGGGTTCTAAAGCATCATTATTAATGGCCTACGGTCACTGGCAAATAGTCAACAGGCTTGGCGATCCTGACTCGCTAGGCTAGTATTGAGTGCGTGGTATTGACTGTATTTATGGGCGGCTTTTTGGCAAAACTGCATCCAATAATTATCAGGTTTGCCTTGCTCGAGTGGTCAGTATTCGCTTTTTACTCTTCCATCCTACTGGTTAAAAACTCGTTCGGGTTGTTTGCGGGGGTATTGGTATCCTTGAGCCTAGTGGCGGTGCTTGGCCGGTGGCCTTGGCGATTATTGCCCTTGGATCATGTCTTCACCGGGCTCTTGGCGATCTTCCCATTGCTGATGGTGCCATCTCTGCTGGTAAATGGTGGCTCACTAGATTATTTTGATTATCCAATTCGGTCGTTATTATATATTCCCTTGATTATTGGGCTTCGTAGTTATGCTGAGCCCAGGGCGTTTGAGGACTTTCTGTTTCGTGGTGTGAGCACTGGTGGGTTGTTTGCTGCCATTTTCTCGGCCCATTCGCTTAATTTAGCTCCTTCAGAGCGTGTTGGCCTGCCAATCACCAATCCAATTGCCTTT
>NZ_JAGQCQ010000064.1:0-13751 GCF_024346275.1 Cyanobium sp. BA20m-p-22 | reverse complement strand
TATCGCCCCGGCGACCAGATCTCCCTGGCCCTGGATGTGGCCAGTACGGAGTTTTTCAAGGACGGCCGCTACAATTTCGGCGGCAGCAGCTACAGCAGCGCCGAGATGGTGGACCAGCTGGCCCTGCTGGCCAGCCGCTTCCCGATCGTGTCAATCGAGGATGGCATCGCCGAAGACGACTGGGAGGGCTGGGCCCTGCTGACCGAGCGGCTGGGCAAGACGGTTCAGCTGGTGGGCGACGACCTGTTTGTGACCAACACCACCCGACTGCAGCGGGGCATCGACCTGGGCGTGGCCAACTCGATTCTGATCAAGGTGAATCAGATCGGCTCACTCACCGAAACACTGCAGGCGATCGATCTGGCTGGCCGGGCCGGCTACACCAGCGTGATCAGCCACCGCTCCGGCGAAACGGAAGACACCACCATCGCCGACCTGGCCGTGGCCACCCGCGCCGGCCAGATCAAAACCGGCTCCCTCAGCCGCTCCGATCGGGTGGCCAAGTACAACCAGCTGCTGCGCATCGAAGATGAGCTCGGCAGCCAGGCGGTGTATGCCGGCGCCGAAGACCGGGGCCCCCGCGGCAAAGCCTGAGGTCAGCGACCTCTTCGCTCAGCGAGAACCGGGCAGCTGATCGAGCCGGCCATCGCGCTTGAGCCGGCCCTGCAATTTCAACCAGCTCAGAGCCACGGGCAGGGCGCCCACCAGGGGAATGGCGGTGAGGGCGGGGCGGCTGCTGGCCGCCAGCAGGGCCGCTGCCACGGCCAGGCCAGCCAGGAGCATGGACTGGCCGGCAACCTGCTGGGCCAGGGCGAGGCGACGCAACAGGCGATCGGTTTCGCCGGCCCGGATCTGCACCTGCAGGTCGCCCTGCTCAATGCGGGCCAGGCTGTCGTCCAGGCGTTTTGGGATACCCAGGGCGCGGCTGCCCACCTCGGCCGCCTGGCGCGAGATTTCGTTGAACAGCTCGTTGCCGAACCGATCGCCGCCGCCGCTGCCCGAACCGCTTGAAGTCATCAGAGGAAGCAGGTAGGGGCGGGCAATCGCCACCAAGCTAAAGCTGGCATCGAGGCTGCGGCCGACCCCCTCAAAGGTGGTGAGGGCCCGCATCACGAAAATCAGCTCAGGGGGCAGGCGAAAGGGCTGGCCGTAGACAAGGTCATAGAGATCGCCCGACAGCCGCTCCAGCACATTGGCGGAGAAGGGCGGCGTGAGGGCCTCCTCCAACATCACACGCACCAGGCGCCTCACCGGCCCAGGGTCAATGCCGGGGGCAATCAGGCCCGCCTGCTGCAACTCATCCACCAGACCGGCGGCATCCCGGCCGGCCGCTGCCCGCACCATGCTGCCGAGCCGGGCCTGCAGGCGACTCGAGAGCTGACCCATCATGCCGAAGTCGTAGTAAATCAGCGCCCCATCGGCCGCCACAGCCAAGTTGCCGGGATGGGGGTCGGCGTGAAAAAAGCCGAAACGCACCAACTGCTGCAGGTAGCTGGCGGCGCCTTTCTCTGCCACCGCGGCAGGCTCGATGCCCGCCGCCAGCAGGGCCGCCCGATCGGTGATCTTGATACCGGGCAGGTAGTCGAGACACAGCACCCGCCGGCTGCTCAGCTCCCAAATCACCGCTGGCACCCGGATGCCGGGATCGCTGAGAAACTGCTGGCGGAAACGGGCCGCATGTTCGGCCTCGAGGCGGAAATCCAGCTCCCGCAGCAACACCCGCCGGCACTCCTGGGCGATGCCGATCCAGTCGCGGCCCTGGCCCCAGCGGGGATGGCGCTGAACGGCGGCGGCCACCTGCTGGAGCACCTGCAGATCGAGTCGGAAGGTGCGCTCCAGGCCGGGCCGCTGCACCTTCAGCACCACCTGACGGCCACTGCGCAGGCTGGCCCGGTGCACCTGGGCCAGGCTGGCGGAACCGAGGGGTTCAGCTTCAAGGTCAATTATCTCAGCGCAGCGCCCGCCCAGTTCCTGCTCGAGCAGGTCCTGAACCACGGCAAAGGGAAAAGCGGGCACCTGGTCCTGCAGGGTGGCCAGCTGCTCCACCAGCTCGGCGGGCAACACGTCAGGGCGGGCCGAGAGCAGTTGGCCGAGCTTGATGAAGGCCGAACCCAGGGCCAGAAATTCGTCGGTGAGCCAGCGGGCCCGCCGCACCTGGCGGCGCCGCTGACGCTCTTCGCTGACACCGCCCAGGTAGGTCCAACCCTGAGCGTCCCACCAGAGCCCCAGCACCAGGGCCATGGCCAGCCACCAGATGCGCAGGGGCCGCAGCAGGATCACGAAGTGCTGTCCAGGCGGCTAGCCATGGCCGCAACCCTGGCGCGCAGGTCATCAATCTGATCCTGGGGATCCGGAACCCCTTCAGGGGAAGGGGCCTGATCGCCAGCCCCCGCACCGGCTCCAGCGCCAGGCTCACCCCGCTCGATCCGGGCCGCCTCTGCCTCCACCTCATCCCAGAACAGCTGCAGTTCCTGCCGGATTCGCTCGGGGGCGTCCTGGGCCAGCAGGGCCAAGTTGGCGGCCCCATCCACCAGGCCACTGCCCAGACGGGCGCCAAGACGGTAGACGGCAGCCTGAAGCAGGAGTTGCGGCGCGCTCATGGCTGTCCGGCGTCTGGGGTTGACTTTGGCAGGTCGGGGCTCAGCAAGCGCGGCGGCGGCGGCGCGGCGGCAGGAGAGAAGACAGGCGAGGGGGCGGGCGAGGAGGAAGCCCGAGGGGAATCGGCAGGCCTGGTTTCGAGCGGCAGGGTTGGATCGGCCCGAAGCCCTAGGGAATCGGAATCTGGGCCAGCTGGATCGGGGCCAACGGAATCTGGGGATGCTGAATCTGTGAGCTGGTCGGCGCCGGGCTGGGAATCGGGCTCGAGGGGCTCAAGATTGCCGCGCACCTCCCGCTCTTCGGTGCCGAACTGCAGGCGCAGGCTCTCCAGCGACTGGCCGGGGAAGGGCCGCACCTCAAAGCCCTGTCCCAGCCTCACAAAGGCAGGAAGCTGCAGGGCAAGTAGGCGATTGGCCACGCCGTAGCCCAAGCCAAAGCAAACGCCCACAATCAACGGCAGCTGCCAGCGGGGCTGGGTACCGGGCTGGGTACTGGACTTGGGGCGGGACGAAACCTGAGCCATTCAGCCATTCTGACGCGGCTCCGGATCAGGTCGTGTAATCGGCGTTGATGCGGATGTACTGGTCTGAGAGGTCACAGCCCCAGGCCAACCCCGCCCCCGGGCCCCTGCCGACCACCAGGCGGATCATTACGGTGTCGCTCTGCAGATAGGTGCTGGCGGCAGCGCGATCGAAGGGCAGGGGCTGGCCGGCCGCCATCAGCTGGTGCCCGCCCAGCCAGAGCGCCAGGCCAGCGGGGTTGAAGGGCACGCCGGCCCGGCCGGCGGCGGCGGCGATGCGGCCCCAGTTGGGGTCGCGGCCGTGCACGGCGCACTTCACCAGCGAAGAGCCGCAGATGGTGCGGGCGATGGTGCGGGCGCCGGCGTCATCGGCCGCACCCTCCACCCGCACCTCGAGCAGGCAGGTGGCACCCTCACCGTCGCGGGCGATCGCCTTGGCCAGGTGTTGCGACACCGCCGTCAGGCCGGCCTCCAGGGCATCAAAGAGCTCGGGGCTCAAGGGCTCACCGGCTGCAAAGGCCAGGAACGTGTCGTTGGTGCTGGTGTCGCCGTCCACCGTGATCGCATTGAAGGACTGGTCCACCGCCCGCCGCACCATGGCGCTCCACACCTCGGCCGGCACGCCAGCGTCACAGCTGAGGTAGCCGAGCATGGTCGCCATGGCCGGGTGGATCATCCCCGAGCCCTTGGCCATGCCGCCGATGCGCACGGTGCGGCCGCCCAGATCGGCCTCCAGGGCAATTTGCTTGTCCACCAGGTCGGTGGTGAGGATTGCCTGGGCCGCCGCGCCCCCACCCTCGGGGCTGAGGGCTGCCACCAGGGGATCGAGGCCCGCCAGGAGGGTGTCGATCGGGATCGGCACCCCGATAACGCCCGTGGAGCAGATCAGCACCTGCTCGGCCGCCAGGCCCAGGCGCAGGGCCAGGGCTGCGGTGGCCCCCAGGCTGTCGGCCAAACCCCGCTCGCCGGTGCAGGCGTTGGCCTGACCGGAATTGGTCAACACGGCCCGGGCATGGCCGCCTGAGGCCCGCAGTCGCTCGGCGCAGAGATCGACGCAGGCCGCCCGCAGCAGTGAGGTGGTGAAACTGCCGGCGCAGACCGCACCCTCGGGGGCCAGTAGCAAGGAGAGGTCGGGCTTGCCGGAGGCCTTGAGGCCAGCCGTGACGGCGGCGGCCCTAAAACCACTGGGGGCGGTGATGCCGCCGGGGATGGGATGCCAGGGGTGGGTCAACGCGCCGGGGCCACTGGGGCCATCCTGAACCGGCGGCGGCAGGCCGAATCGGCAACTAGCTATTCGGCTCAACTATTCGGCTTGACTAATCAACTTCGAAAACCCTATTCCAGTCTTCCTTCATGTCCACCACACACCAGCCCTGGCTGGGGGCCGCTGCGAGGGCTTCTACGAGCTTTCCAGTGCTGGTCGATTTGGCGGCATAGGCATATTCGCGCTCGGGATCGGTGTGGTGAACGAGCAGGCCGAAACTGGGGCGGGGGTTATTGATTGTGGTGTACTGCAACATCTCATGGTCTCCGTCACTGTTCCCGCAACAGAGCGTCGGACGGCGGCCAATGAACTGATGGATGCCCACCGGCTTGCCCCCCTTGTCGTTGACGAACAAATAGTCCAGGGTTTTGGTGAGCACCGGGCCCGCTGCGCCCAGCTCAAAGGTGGTGCGGGCGGTCGAGCCAACCACCTGCTCCGGCGGGATGCCATAAACCCGCTCCACCCAAACGCGCATGAAGTCAACACCACCTCCAGAAACAATGAAGTTTTTGAAGTTATTAGCCTGCAGATAGCGCAGGAGTTCCTGCATGGGCAAATAGGTAAGTGCGTCGTAGGGCCTGTCAAAGCGGGGGTGCCTGGCCGACACCAACCATGCCTCAACAGTCCTACGAAAAGCATCAACAGACATGCCGGCATGGGTGAGCGCCAGGATCTGCAACAGGCCTTCGTAGCGGGGCCCCTCCAGCAGCTTGGCAAGGTCTCCAGCCAGGGCGGCCTGCACCATTGGATCCGCCGCAAGGTGCGGCTCGTTGGGAATGCGCGAGCTGAGTTCGTCTATGGCAAATGCTGCCTGAAAGGGGAGCGGATGCTCCGGCCAGAGGGTGCCGTCATTGTCGAAAACAGCGATGCGTTCAGGCAACGGCAGGAAGTCTGGCGAGCCTGCATTTGTGATCCGGGCGATATAAGCGAGGATCGCCTGCTTAGCCGCGCCATCGTTCCAGGAGGGGAGGGGATCGCCAGTGGTGATGGGCATCAAAGGGTCTGAGGGGAACACCATCCTGAAGAATGGCCGGGCAGGGTTGGCGACTTCCGGCTTGAACCAGCTACGCGCCCCAGGCCAGCAGCGCCGCATCGGCCTCACCGGCGGCATTGCCACGGGCAAGAGCAGCGTGGGCAGGCTGCTGGCGGAGCGGGGCCTGCCCGTTCTCGATGCCGATGTCCTGGCCCGCCAGGCCCTGGCCCCGGGCAGCGTGGCCGCAGCAGCCGTGCTGGATCGCTACGGGAAGGCAGTGGGCTGGCCCAGTGCGGGGACAGGGATCGATCGGGCCGCCCTGGGGCGAATCGTTTTTGCCGATGGCAAGGAGCGCCAGTGGCTGGAGCAGCTGGTGCACCCGATAGTGCGGGCCGGCCTTGAAGCGGCTCTGGCGGAATTGGCCAGCGCACCGGCAGTGGTGCTGATGGTGCCGCTGCTGTTTGAAGCGGGCCTGGAAGGGCTTTGCAGCGAGATCTGGCTGGTGGACTGCGACGAAAGCCAGCAGCTGCAACGGCTGGGCCAGCGCGATGGGCTGGGCGACAGCGAAGCCCGGGCCCGCATCGAGGCCCAGTGGCCCCTGGAACGCAAGCGGGGCCTCGCTGACGTGGTGATTGACAATCGGGGCAAACCGGCGGATCTGCCCTTGCAGGTGGAGAAGGCGCGAGCCTGGATCAGACAGCCTTGATCAGGCAGCTTTGATCCAACTCATCAGGGCTGGGCAATCCAGAATGAACCTGATGGCCAGCGATATGAGCATGACCGCAAGACTTGCAAAAACAAGCCGCAAACTGCTATTTGAACGATTCAGAAGCCTTAGATCATCGCCCTGGGTTTGGACAATTTGACGAAAGTTACCGGCAGCCTGGCGGAGCTGATAGGCGGCAAAGAAAGCAGCCAAGGTCAAAAAAGCGTCGTCGAGAGTTTTTATCATGAGCGCCACTTTGCCACTCGCGATCACATTAAAAAGGAATGATGCATTGGCGATAGCGAAAACAACAAGCGCCAAAGCCGAAATTACACAGTATTTGGCAAGCGAATTAAAATGCCGGTTTTCGGCAGAACCAAACTCGAACTGATTCTCAGCCAAAAGATTGCACATAAAAACCGCTTCCTATTCTACCCTGCATTGGCCATAAACTTTGGCCATAAATGCAAAAAGTAACCTTACTTAAAATGCGCTTAGGCGATCAACCAGAACGGGACTACAACGAATATCGCCCCATGCCGCGAGCGAAGTGGTCAGGATCTGAACACAGCTTGGGGCCAATATTGATCCAATTAGGTCAATATTAGCTGGCTACCTACGGATGCGGCGCAGGCTTGCAAAACGTTGGAAAGCGCCTGCGGCTGCTCAACAGCGCAATCCACTACTTGCTGATCATGCATCCAACCGAACCGACACCTAGGCGCAGCCGCCTGCAGAAGAAATTGGAACTGATGCTGGAGTTGGGGCTCTGGCGCTTTCGGCTGATTGCGATCGTGCCGGTGGTGATGAGCCTGGCGAGTACCCTACTGACTTTTGCGATTGGCACGCGGGATATTTTTAAATCAATCAAATTCTTCTTTTTTGCCCCTGATACCGCGAAGGTCGCCAACACAGCTCCTGCCAGCGTGGTATCCGGGATCGACTTCTACCTAATCGGCGTCGCGTTCCTGATCTTTGGCTACGGCCTTTATGAGCTATTGATTTCCGAGATCGACGTCTACCGCGCCGGCTCTGATACAGATAACAGCGGCGGCCTCCTCGATATTCGCAGCCTCGATCAGCTCAAGGAAAAGCTAGTAAAAGTACTAGTAGTTGCACTAATAGTATCAGCGTTTAAGTCGATGATCACGATCCCCCTGGAAGACGTTAAGAGCATGATTTACTTCTGCCTTTGCGTTCTAATCCTGGCCTTCAGCGGCTTTCTGATGACTTACAAGCCTGCCAACAAGTCGTAGACTTGCAAATGATATTCCCGTAGTGGCCGGATAGCTAAGGGGATAGCTAAGGGTGGCTCTATCGGTCACGCCATCGGCGCGAACGGATTGATCAGGCTGATGGTGGTGTCGCTGAAGTGGCGCCTGTTGCGAGTGGCAAGTTGGGCCTCGTGCGCAGGGCGATGCCGGCGATCAGGGTGTCGCGCAGATCCACGGGCCGGCCCTGCCTCTTGCGCTACGCCGCCGAGATGGCTTCCACCCCGCGCCACTCGCTGATCGGGTCTTCAAGCCCGGCATCGGCGAAGAGGGCTGCCATGCGACTGCCAAGCCCTGCGGCGCCCGGGCTGGACTCCTCGTCGCTAGTTACAGCTTGGGCCAGGATCAGCCAAGCCTCTTCTTCCATGCTGGGGCCTCACTTGCCTCGCCGAATTCCAACACGGGCCCGGGGACATCAACCGAGCAAAGCTGAATAACGAAGCCCAGGGGTCTTGTCTCATCTTCCGCCAGAGCTCACCCGGGTGGGCCACCACATCGGAATCGCTCGTAGAGGGGGGTGTGGGGTCAGTCGTGGAAAAAAGAAAGTGGGTCAGGCCAGCCGTTGAACTAGCCGAAAAGGCTCCTGGTGCACCAGCGCCACCTGTGGCATGGCCGGGCTCAGCGGGATCCAGGCCAAGCGGCGAGGTTGAGACTTCTGCGCCGGGCAGCAGCGAGCGGATTAGGTCGGGGGCGCTCTGGAAGACGCGGTAATACCAGCGGTAGTTATGTGGCCTCCGGCCGACTTCGTCTACAACGATTTCGTACGCTGGCTGGCGGCAGGCAGGCGTGGGAAAAGGAGGGGCTGCAGCCCGTGCGGAGCCTGGTGGCGCCGGTGTTGCTGGGGTGCGGCGGCCTCGGGGTTCGTTCCGGCTGGGCAGCTTGGCGGCCCAGGGGGAAGCGCGCCAGAGCACCGCCTAGCATGAAGGCATGAAAGCTAGGTCAGCATGAAAACCATCAAGCAGGTTGGGGCCAGCGGCCAGATCTCGTTGGGCAAGGAGTTCGCTGGTCGCACCGTTGTGGTCGACATCCGCGAGCCCGGGGTCTGGGTGATCAAAACGGCCCAGACCATCCCCGACAGCGAGCTCTGGCTGTACCAACCGGAAGCCGCCGCTCGTCTCGATCGGGCCATGGCCGCCATGGACCAACAGCCCCGCACCGCGGATCTCGAGGCCCTGGAGCAGCACTTGGGAATACTGTGATCGGGATGCTGTGATTCAGCTCGACCTCAACAACCCTGAGTTTCAGGCCAATCTGCTGGCCTTGGAAAAGGCAGACGCCTGGGCCGTCCTCAAGACCCTGCGCCTGCTTCAGGCGATGACCTGGGAGCAGCTGCAAAGCAGCAAGGGGCTGCGCTGGGAGCTGATCCAGAGCCGCCAGGGCTCTGCAGGTGAACGCTTTTACTCCCTAAGGATCAGCCGCACATGCCGAGCTGTGGCCTGGCGCGATGGCCCCTGGCTGCGGCTGCTCTCGCTCCACCCTGATCACGACTCAGCCTATTGAGCGGCCTTTGGCGGCTCAGGGGGGAGTCCCTCCGGCGCGCACAGCTGGGTGACCAGTCCGCAAACTGGCCTGATCTGGATCGTCCTGCACCAGCGCCCGCACCAGCACGTTGGTGTCGGCCGTGATCTTCACAGGTTTGCGCTTCCGCGAGGGCGCGGGTGTCGGCGCCGGTGTTGCGGTGGGCGTAGGCCGCTCCATCCACACGGAAAACTGCCCGAGAGACAGCCCAAGATTGTGCGCACGATCGGTGTATGCAGCCTTTTCTGTGGGTGTCATCAACACGGCCACCCGCTCAGTGGCCTGTGCATGTACAGCACATACCAAGGGAGCTCGTCCAAAGCGGGACGATGGTCGCGGGGTTGCAGGGGCTGGCGGCCTCGGGGTTCGTTCCGGCTGGGGCGCCTCCCTGAGTCTTTACAGATGTACAGACTCCTGCACAGTTGCAAATCAGAGGGAGGAACGAGGCATTGCGCATAGAGAAGGGCAGGTTGCGGCTGCCGGCATACACCGAGCATCTGGCCGCGTTTGAGGGCTGGGTCGTAGTAGGAATTGAGATTGTCGATACACACCAGCTGCTCGCCCCGGCAGGAGCAGGGAGTTGGGCGGCTAAGTTATTGGCGGCCAGCGGGGGCGCTAGGTCGGCCGGGCCCTGGAAGTCGAGTAGGGCCTGGTCTGGGGGTGGTGGCACCTGTGAGGGGGCCGCAGCGGCGGTTGAGTTGGCGGAGGGTCGCCATGGTTTCGCCGAGTGCTTCTCCAAGCCCAAAGATCTGCCGGTAGACGACGCTGTTGCTGAAATCGTCAATGGCCAGACCAGTCGTGATGCAGACGCTGCACTCCGGGGCCCTAGGTCGGGACTCCTGAAAAAGCCAGATCGACTGCAGCGCAGCTTGTTTCAGCGATAAAAACCCGATAAACTGGCCTTGATCAGGGCAATCGACGATTGCTACAACTGCTGAGCACCGCAGATGTACCGAATACTCCATAACGGCCAGCTCTCAATCGAGGATTTTCATGTGCCTTTTGGTGGCACGTTGGATGCGGACAACCGCTGGGTGATCTTCTCCTCCTTAATGCCATGGGAAGAGTTGGAAGAAACATATGCCCCTCAGTTCAATCCCACCACTGGCGCCCCAGCAAAGCCTGTACGCCTGGCGTTTGGTGCATTGTTCATCAAGCAGAGGCTTGGCTTGAGCGACGAGGAGACGGTTGAGCAGATCCGAGAAAACGCTTACATGCAGTTTTTCCTTGGTTTTGCTGGCTATTCCAGCAAGACACCATTTGACCCATCAATGATGGTTCATTTTCGTAAGCGCTTCTCAGAGCAAGAGCTCAATCGGATTAATGAACTCATTGCCGAACGGGGAAAAGCCATGGTGATGGAGGCTGTGGCCTCACTCCCAGATAACGACGAATCTGATGATCCAGATGCTGGTACAGATAAACAGATTTCACTTGACGACCTCGTGAAGCCTGCAGATTGGCCAGAGGACAAGAACTGGGGCACACTCAGCATCGATGCCTCTTGTACGCCAGCCGACATCACCTATCCGACTGACTTGAAGTTGCTTAACGAGGCGAGGGAGTCAACCGAGCGGATCATTGATGATCTGTGCAGCCAGCTCTCAACACTTCGCAGACACAAGCCCAGATATGATCGTGGTAGGGCTCGTGCTGCTTTTCTCAATGTAGCCAAACAGAAAAAGCCACGGCGACGCAAAATACAAGCCGCTATACGCCGCCAGCTTGACTACCTGCAGCGGAATCTTGATGCTATCGATGCCCTGATCACTGCTGGGGCAATGCTTTCAGGCTTGAAGACCCATTGGTGGCACAAGCTTCTTGTGATCAGCGAGATGCACCGCCAGCAAAGCATCCTGTTGTACTCCAAGACGCGCAGCATGCCCGATCGCATTGTGAACTTGGTTCAGCGACAAGTACGGCCCATGGTTCGTGGTAAAGCGAGAGCTGCTGTTGAGTTTGGCGCCAAGATTAGTGTTTCTGTGCGAAACGGCTTTGCCTTCCTGCACAGGATCAGCTGGGATCCATACAACGAGGCTGAAGATCTAATTCCGCAAGCCAAGAAATACAAGCAAGAGTATGGATGCTACCCCGAGCGAATCTGCGCAGATCGCATCTACATTAATACCAAGAACCGAAACTTCTGTACTCGGAACGATATACGGCTCTCTGGTAAGCGATTGGGTAGGCCACCAAAGAATCCAGAGATCAGTGCTGTTCACAAGCAGCAGCTAAGCGCTGACCAGCGGAGGCGAAATGAAGTGGAGGGATGCTTTGGATCAGGGAAGCGGAAGTATTCACTGGACTTGATTATGGCTCGGCTGAGCCAAGGTGCAGAGAACTCGATCTCCATGGCCTTTGTGGTGATGTGCGCAGAGAAGATCCGGAGGCTCCTCCGCCTCTTTTTTATCACTATTTTTGCCTGGTTATGTACCTGGAAATGGCCAGGTTGTCTCTGGATGGGGCTCAGGAACATTTTGCTGCTTGAAACACACCAATCACTGGCAACTGGATAACTGTGCGTTTGAGCTGCCTACGCCCTGCTATTTGGCTGAGATCGGATCCAGGTTGCGGTTCCCTTTTTCAGGAGTCCCTCCTTAGCATCTGCCGGCCAGGACCGAAACCTGATGCCGCTGCGCATCCTGCTGGTGGAAGACGAGGAGGATCTGGCCACCGCAATCCAGGCGGTGTTGCAGCGCCAGGGCCATGTGGTGGACCACTGCGCCGATGGACTAGTGGGCTGGACGTTGCTCAGCGGTGAGCTAGCTCGTTACGACCTGGCGATCGTCGACTGGATGCTGCCGGGGCTGAGCGGCCCTGAGCTCTGCCGGCGCGCCCGCGGCTCAGGCCTCACACTGCCGCTGCTGCTCCTCACTGCCCGCGCCCAGACCTCCGATCGGGTGGAGGGCCTCGACGCCGGCGCCGACGACTATCTGAGCAAGCCCTTTGCCATAGAGGAGTTGCTGGCTCGCCTCCGGGCGTTGCAACGTCGCCATCCGGGCTATCGCGAGCCCCTGCTGGAAGCTGGCCGCTACCGGCTTGATCCCGCCAAGGGCCAGCTGCTCGTGAGCACCAGCATCGGTGTTGTGTCCGTGGACCTCTCAGTCAAGGAGCAGCAGTTGATGGCCTATTTCCTGGAACACCCGGATCAGATCATCCCGGGATCACGCCTGCGCAATCAGCTCTGGGACTTACACCAGGACCCCGTGAGCAATGTGGTTGCCGCCCAGGTGCGACTGCTGCGGCGCAAGCTGGCGGGCCAGGGGCTGCCCTCGCCGATCGAAACGGTGCCATCCAAGGGCTACCGCTTCCATCCCCAGCTGCCGCCAGAGGCATGACCACGCCCCGTCCTATGGCGCCGACCCTGCTCTGGCGTGCACGGCTGCGGTTGGCAGGTCTGTCCTTGCTGGTGATGGGTGCCATCCTCTATGCATCCGGATTTGTGATGGCGCGGCTGCTGCTGCACGAGCAGGAAACGGCGATCAAGCGGGAGCTGCAAATCCTCGCCGGCACGCTGCACGACAGCCTCAAACCCACCTTGCCGCCGGTGCCCCAGCCCACGGCCGCCCTCAGCCTTGTGTTGCCAGGGTTGTGCGTGGTGGGCGAGCGGTGTGCGGAACCCGATCCGCTGGTGCAACGCCACGCGGTCAGCGCCACTGATCCTTCTCGCTTTCAGCTGCGGATCCTCAACCCCCGGGGCGCCTTGATCGCCACTTCGCCAGGGGCTCCTCAGTTGGGTTCTGGTGTGCCGCATACGGGTTGGCTGCAACACCAGGGGAGCGATGGGTCCAGGCAACTCACCTACACGATCCACCTGCACCGCTCCCATGGCAGCACCCAGCAGGACTGGGGCTACCTGCAGATCAGTCGCAGCCTGGTGGACCTCGATGCCGAGGCCCAGCGGTTGTGGTGGTGGGGCCATGGGGTCTTCGTTCTGGCGATGGCTGGGATGGCACTGGCCAGCTGGTGGCTGGCGGGCCTGGCGATGGCTCCCCTGCTGGAGGCTTACCGCCGGCAGGAACAGTTCAGTGCCGATGTCGCCCATGAGCTGCGCACACCATTGGCCAATCTGCTGGCTCTGCTGGAGGCCGAACGGGATGCTCTGCACCGCTTGCCCGGGCAAGCTCCGGCAGGGCGGTTCAGCACTGGGCGGCCTGCGGCAGAAGCCCCCTCGGCGACGGGCCTGGATCGAATGCTTAACCAGGTCCGCCGGTTGCAACAGCTGATCGCCGACCTGCTGCTGCTCGCCAGCCTGGAGCAGCCCACCAACGGCAGCCACCGGCGACTCTGCAACCTCGCGGAGATCTGCGCGGATGTGTTGGAGGACTTCAGCGAAGCAGCCGCCGCATCGGCGGTGACCCTGCAAGCGGCGATCGAGGTGGGCGACGCCACCGTTCTGGGGGTGGAATCGGAACTGAGCCGCCTCCTGATCAACCTGCTAAGCAATGCCCTGCAGCACAGCCCGCCTGGCGGCAAGGTCCTGGTGGGGCTGCAGCGACGCGGCCGGGAGATCCACTTGTTCGTGCAGGACAGCGGCGCTGGTATCCCAGCGGAGGAGCAGGGTCGGATCTTTGAGCGTTTCCATCGCCTCGATGCCTCCCGCAGCCGTCATCAGGGGAGCACTGGATTGGGGCTTGCCATCGCCCAGGCGATTGCCCGTCGCCATGGGGCGGTGATCCGCGTGGAGTCGACACCGGGACACGCTTCGACATTTTCCTTGTGGCTATCTGCTGTCAGGCGTTTGCCCTGATCTGGTACGGCCTCTCGGCTGACCAAGTGGCTTGATGCAGACACTTCAGCCTCATCAACCCAAATGGAGCTCTGCGCCCCGTCCATCACCACTGCCAGCCTCCGTGGAGGCTCGGTCTCGCCAGCGGTCCTGTGTTTCTTGTGCTGCATCA
>NZ_JAGQCQ010000063.1:0-13806 GCF_024346275.1 Cyanobium sp. BA20m-p-22 | reverse complement strand
GCTCCCTTCCTAACCCACTCCTGACCTATCCCCCCTGGATGTACTCCCCCTGCACGGAGCGGGATCTCAGGGTTGCTGAGGCTTATGGGCCAGCTTGACCATCCTGCGACTCTCGCAACCGCGGCAGCAGCTGAACCAGGTTGCAGGGTCGGGTGGCGCCATTGAGCTGGGCGGAGATCAGGCGATCCCAGGCCGTTTGCACCGCATCAAGGGAACCCGGCAGCACGAAGATCACGGTGCCGTTGGCAACTCCCGCCAGGGCTCGGCTCTGCAGGCTGCTGGTGCCGATCGTTTCAAACGACAGCACACGAAACAACTCTCCGAAGCCCTCGATCGTCTTGTCGAGCAGGGGCGCCACCGCCTCCGGCGTGCCGTCGCGGCCGGTGAGCCCGGTGCCGCCACTGCTGATCACCACCTGCACGCCTGCATCGGCAATCCAGCGGCTCACTTCAGAGCGGATCTGATAGCGGTCGTCTGGCACCAGCAGGCGCTGCACCAGCCGGTGGCCGGCAGCCTCAAGCCGCTGCTGCAGGGCGTCACCGCTGCGGTCGTCTTCCAGGGTGCGCGTGTCCGACACCGTGAGCAGGGCGATGGCGAGGCTCACGGGCAGGGCTCAGGCGTTTGGGGCATTCTGAGTGGCGGAGCCAGGCGCTCGATAGTGATCGCTCCGCCCGAACCCTGCCCCTGCAAGCCATGGCCGTCTCCGCTGATCCGCCATCGCAAGTGCAGGTGCGCCTTTTCGCCGGCTTGCGAGAAGCGATGGGCTGGAGCGAGCAACTGGTCGAGCTAGCCCCAGCAGCTGACGCCACACCTCACCAGCTTTGGCGGCAACTGGGTCTGCAGCCCGCCCATCCCCCGGCCGGCGTGCGCGTGGCAATCAACCAGCAGTTCGCCACCTGGGACGCCAGCCTGGCCGCTGGCGATGAGCTGGCCTTCCTGCCACCGATCAGTGGTGGCTGACGCGATGTTGGCAATCCAGCTGGAAACGAAGCCGTTTGAGCCGCTGCATGCCCTGGCCGAGTGGCATCAATTACTGGCTGCAGAGCTGGGAATGCTGCCTGCGGCCGAGAGTCATTTCGTGGGCCGCGTGCGCCCCAGCGGCGCCAACAACTCGCCCCTCACAGCTCTGGAGCTGGAGCACTACCCCGGCATGAGCGAGGCCTGCATCGCCTCCCTGGCGGCCGCCGCCGCGGACCGGCACGGGGCGACTGCGGTGCTGGTGAGACACCGCATCGGTCTGGTGTTGCCGGGAGACGCCATCGTGCTGGTGGCGGTAGCGGCCGACCGCCGCGGCCCGGCCCTGCGCTGCTGCCAGGCGCTGTTGGAGGCCCTCAAGCACGACGCCCCCTTCTGGAAAAGGGAGTGGCACGCCGATGGCAGCAGCGCCTGGATCACGGGCAATACGGCCCTGTAAAGCCATGCCCCTCAGCTCCTGTACACCGCGTCGTGACTGCCAATATCAATAGGGATCAGGCCCTGTACATCGATTATCAGCTCCAGGGTGATCCTGTAGCTGATGTTGATCGGCACGGAATGCAAGCCCTGCAACCGCCCCTTGAGGGCATGCAAGCGCAATGACGGATGACGCGGATTCGCTGCCAGCAGCAGCAGCGTCTTGCGGTAGGTGTCACGCAACTCAGGGTGACGCTGCAGAAAACGGGCCGCGCGCCTGTTGTAGCGCTCCGTGAACAGAAGGGTCCAACTCAAGGCCGCTCAGCCGCCAGGGCATCCAATCGCGCCAGGTGATCGTCCACAGACTCCTGAACGCATCGCCCGGCGGCCACATCAGCGCGTGTCTCCTGCAGGGCCAGCTCCAGCTCCAGATCCCGCAGCCGCTGGAACTCCTCAGCTTCCAGCACCACATACCTGAGGCGGCCGCGAACCGTCACGCCTGCCTCGCGTTCGTGCTCCAACGCCCGTGTGATCGCACTCACCCCAGCGGTCTTCAGCTCGTTGGCCGAGAGGATCTGCATCGCACGTGTGCCAGGTTCTTAAACAATACGAACAACCGCACGCTTCAGAGCAGCGGCAGCCGCAGCAACTGCGCCCACAGCTCCGTGCCCGCCTCCAGGGCCCCCAGCTCCGCCGGGATCTCCAGCAGCAGATCCGCCCCCTGCAGCGAGCCGATCCGCGAGGAGGCCTGGGACCCTGCCACCCGGGCCAGCAGCCCGCCATCGGGTGCCACCACGAGCTGGCCCCGGGCCAGCTCCGGCCGCCCCGCCCCCCGCCGCAGCGGCTCCTGCAGCCGCACCTTCAGCCGCGGCAGCAACTGGGGCTCCGCCCCCTCAAGCCGCTGCAGGGCCGGCCAAAGCAATTGCAAAGCCGTGACCGCCGCCGCCACCGGATTGCCCGGCAACCCGAAAAAGGGCACCCCGGCAACCTGGCCCCAGGCGAATGGTCGCCCCGGCTTGAGGAACAGCTTCCAGAAGTTCACGGCCCCCAGCTCCGCCACCAGCGGCCGAATCCAGTCGCTGTCGCCGGCGGAAACCCCACCGGTGCTCACCACCACATCGCAACCGGCCGCCAGCTGAAGCAAGGCAGCCCGCAACGGCTCCGGTTGGTCCCCAACCACCCGTTGATCGGCCACCGCATAACCGAGTCGGTTGAGCAGAGCCGTGAGCAAGGCCGAATTGCTCTCCCAGATCTGGCCCGGAGCCCGCTGCCTCCCTGGCGGCAACAACTCATCACCACTGATCAACAGACCCAGCCGCGGCCGCTGGGTCACCGTCAGCTGGCACACCCCGCAACTGGCCAGGCGTCCCAGCTCCGCCACCCCCAGCCGCTGGCCCGCCGCCACCAGCTCCTGACCCGCAGCCGCCTCCTCTTCGGGCCCGCGGATCCAAACGGAGGCTCCACAGGGCTTCAGCAACTCCAGCTGATCCCCCTCCACCCCCACCAGCTCCTGTGGCACCACCCGGCCACTGCCCTCGGGCACCACGGCGCCGGTGAGGATCCGCACCGCCTCACCCGCTGCCACAGCTGCGCCAAAGGGGGCACCGGCGGCCGAGGTGCCCCGCAGACGCCAGCGGGCTCCCACTAGCGGCTGCTCGGAGCCGGCAATGGCGTAGCCATCCATGATCGAGGCCCGAAAGCCCGGCACAGCCTCGCCAGCCAGCACCGGCTCAGCGGTGATACGGCCCAGACAGGCCGCCAAGGGCAGCTGTTCCACCAGCCCCAGGGGTTGAAGCTGCTCCAGAATCCGCTCGCGGGCCAGCTCCAGCGGCAGGCCCTCCGGGCCGAAGGGTTCACCCATGCCGTTGCCACTCCCCACCGCGGCCGCCACTCTTGGCCAGCAGCCGCACCGGACCGATGGTCATGGCTGGATCGGCGCTCTTGAGCATGTCGTAGAGGGTGAGCAGGCCCACCTGCACGGCCGTGAGCGCCTCCATCTCCACCCCGGTGGGACCGGTGGTGCGGGCGGTGGCCGTCAGGTGCAGGCCACTGCCATCGGCGGCGGGCTCGAGCTGCACGCTCACGCCGCTGAGGGCGATCGGGTGGCAGAGGGGAATCAGTTCCCAGGTGCGCTTGGTGGCCTGGATTGCCGCCACCCGCGCCACCGCCAGCACATCCCCCTTGGGGGCGCGGCCCTCCAGCACCAGGGCCAGGGTGGCCGCCTCCATGCTGATGAACCCCTCAGCGGTGGCCTGGCGGGCGGTGGCGGGCCGATCGCCCACCTCCACCATGTGCACCTCGCCGGCGGCGTTGAGGTGACTCAACTGGGGTGCTGTCATCTCCTCCTCCTCAAACCGGGCGCCAGGCCCAAGCATGGAATGCCCGGCGCCAACCGTCCTCGCCTCCCCCCATAACGTGAGGAATCCCAGCCGCCCGGCCATCTCCCGCCCCTCCACCTTCTTCTGCGCCTTCCTCACCCTGCTCAACGACCGGCTGGGGGAGTCGATCGTGTTTCCGCTGTTGCCCTTCCTGCTGGCGAGCTTCACCGGCGACGGCCGGGTGCTGGGTCTGCTGGCCGGCAGCTATGCGGTGGCCCAATTTGCCTTCACGCCCCTGATCGGCGCCCTCAGCGACCGCTTCGGCCGCAAACCGGTGATCAGCATCTGCGTGGCGGGCTCGGTGCTGGGCCTGGCCCTATTTGCCCTCACCGTCAGCCTGCCCTGGCGGAGCCTCTGGCCCGCCGCTGACGCCGCCGGGCTGCCCCTGGCCCTGTTGTTTGCCGCCCGGCTGATCGATGGAGTGAGCGGCGGCACCGCCGCCACCGCCAGTGCCGTGCTGGCCGACATCTCGCCGCCGGAAAAACGGGCCAAGGCCTTCGGCCTGATCGGTGTGGCCTTTGGCCTGGGTTTCATCCTCGGCCCGGCCCTGGGGGGGCTGCTCGGCCAGATCAACGTCACCCTGCCGCTGGTGCTGGCGGTGGCCATCGCCGCCCTCAACCTGGTGCTGGTGCTCACCCTGCTACCGGAAACCCACCCGGCGGCGGCCCGGCGGGCGATGCCACGCAAACGGGATCTCAACCCCTTTGCCGCCCTGCAGCGGGTGTTCACCAACCCCCAGGTGCGGCGGCTGTGCGTGGCCTTTTTTCTGTTTTTTCTGGCCTTCAACGGCTTCACCGCCGTGCTGGTGCTCTATTTCAAGCAGGCCTTCAACTGGGGGCCCGGCCTGGCGGCGGCGGCCTTCCTGGTGGTGGGCGTAGTGGCCACGGTGGTGCAGGGCGGCCTGATCGGCCCCCTGGTGAAACTCTGCGGTGAATGGCGCCTCACCCTGGCCGGCCTGGGCTTTGTAATCGCCGGCTGCCTGCTGATCCCCCTGGCCACAAAGGCCAACGCCCAGCCGGTGGTGTTCAGCGCCGTGGCGATCCTGGCCCTCGGCACCGGCCTGGTCACCCCCTGCCTGCGCAGCCTGGTGTCGCGCCGACTCGACAGCGAAGGCCAGGGCGCCGCCCTGGGCAGCCTCCAGGGACTGCAGAGCCTGGGCAGCTTCCTGGGGCCGCCCCTGGCGGGCCTGGCCTACGAAACCAGCGGTCGCCAGAGCCCCTTCTGGCTTGGCATCGCCCTGCTGGTGGGGGTGGCCCTGCTGGTGGCTGGCGGCCTGCCGGGCCAGGGATCAGGGGGGATGACAACCTCGATACACGGTTCAGAAGGCTGAGATTGCTACCTTGCGAACCATCGAGCCCGGGGCGGCACGGCCATGGCAAAAACTGAGGCGCTGCTGGCCCCTGAGCTCTACATCAACCGCGAGCTGAGCTGGCTCGATTTCAACTACCGGGTGCTGGCCCAGGCCCTCGACGAGTACACGCCCCTGCTGGAGCAGGCCAAGTTCAGCGCCATCTTCAGCAACAACCTCGACGAATTCTTCATGGTGCGGGTGGCATCACTGAAGTCCCAGATCGAAGCGGGCGTAAGCACCCTCAGCGACGACGGCCTCACCGCCCAGCAGCAGCTCCAGGCGATCCGGGCCAAGCTGCGGCCCCTGCTGGAGATCCAGCAGCAGCACTACCGCCATTCACTCAAGAGCCAGCTCTCCAGCTACGGCGTTCACCTGATCGACTACGCCAACCTCAACGAAGGCCAGCGCGAGTGGATCGAGACCTACTTCCAGAACGCCATCTTCCCGGTGCTGACCCCCCTGGCGGTGGATCCCTCCCACCCCTTCCCCTTCATCAGCAACCTCAGCCTCAACGTGGCCGCCCTGGTGCGGGATCCGGATACGGGCCAGCAGGAGTTCGCCCGGGTGAAGGTACCCCAGAAAAACCTGCCCCGCTTTGTTCAGATTCCTGCCCAGCTGAGCGGAAAACAGCCCGAGCCGGTGTACACCGCCGTGCCGCTGGAGCAGGTGGTGGCCTTCAACCTCAGGCTGCTGTTCCCAGGCATGCATGTGGAAGGTCACTACTTCTTCCGCGTCACCCGCGACGCAGACCTGGAACTGCGTGACCTGGAAGCCGATGACCTGATGGAGGCCCTGGAGGAGGGGCTGCGCAAACGTCGCCGCGGCGGCGAGGTGGTGCGGCTGGAGGTGGCAGACGAAATGCCCGAGGTGGTGGTGCAACTGCTGATGGAAGGCACCGCGGTGGAAGCCGAGGACGTCTATCGGGTGAACGGCCCCCTGGGCCTCGACGACCTGATGAGCCTGGTCGCCATCCCGCTACCCCAGCTGAAGTTCAAGCCCCACAAGGGGCGCACCTCCCCCGCCCTGGCCCGCACCCAGAAGGGCCAGTTGGAAGACGGCTCGATCAAGGCGGAGGAATTCGAGAGCATCTTCTCGGTGATCCGACGCGGAGACGTCCTGCTGCACCACCCCTACGACCTGTTCTCCACCTCGGTCGAGGAATTCCTAAACCAGGCCGCCGATGACCCCCTGGTGCTGGCGATCAAGATGACCCTGTACCGCACCTCAAAAAATTCAGCTGTCGTGGCAGCCCTGATCCGGGCAGCCGAAAACGGCAAGCAGGTGATGGCCCTGGTCGAGCTCAAGGCCCGGTTTGACGAAGACAACAACATCCAGTGGGCCAAGCAGCTGGAGGCATCAGGGGTGCACGTGGTCTACGGCGTGCTGGGCCTCAAAACCCACACCAAGATCCTGCTGGTGGTGCGCAAGGAAAAGGAGCGTCTCAATAGCTACGTGCATATCGGCACCGGTAACTACAACTCCAAAACTTCCAGCCTCTACACCGACATCGGCCTGCTCACCGCCCGGCCCGAATTCGGGGCCGACCTGGTGGAACTTTTCAACTACCTGACCGGCTTCTCCAAACAGCAGAGCTTCCGGCGGCTACTGGTCGCACCCGTCACCCTGCGCAGCCGCATGGAAGGCCTGATCCGGCGTGAAATCGACCACGCCCAGGCCGGCCGGGGGGGCCATATTCGGGCCAAGATCAATTCCCTGGTCGACCCGGCAATCATCGCTCTGCTCTACGAAGCCTCCCAGGCTGGGGTGACCATCGAACTGGTGGTGCGGGGCATGTGCAGCCTCAGGCCAGCTCTAGAAGGCATCAGCGATGGCATCACTGTGATCAGCGTCATCGGGCGTTTTCTCGAGCATTCGCGCATCTTTTGGTTTGGCAATGGCGGCGAAGCTGAATTGTTCATCGGCAGCGCCGACTGGATGTCTCGAAACCTTGACAGGCGCGTGGAAGCCGTTGCCCAGATTGAGGATCCGCGCCTGCGCCACCAGCTCGAACAGATTCTCGATCTATACCTTCAAGACACCGGTGCCTGGCACATGAACAGTGAGGGCCAGTTCCACAAGCGTCAGCATGGGGGCGAACAACATCTCGTGCAGCAAGAAATGGTGAAGCGCTGGCGAGGCGGCCTGATAGCAGCCACTTAGGCCTGGAAAATGGCTTGGAAAAATCGGCGCAACCTTATTGAACGGCAGCAATCCATACAGGAAGCCTTACCAATCAAGAGGCAGTGTGCAAAGGAGTGCTACATTCCTGTCAAATTCAATTCGGAGGCTTGGGTGTGGGGACGCCTTTGCAATCCGTTCCTGACGTTGTTGACAGCAACGTTGCGGAGCGATCGCCATCAGAGCTATCAAGCCAACCGCCATCCTTGATGGCGTCCACAACAGCAGCTAAACCTGCCAAAGCCAAGGTTGTGCTGCCCCGCACCGGCGGTCGCGTCAGTGCCGATTCGATCGGCTGGTATCTGAGCACCATCGGCCGGGTGCCCCTGCTCACCGCAGCCGAAGAAATCGAGCTGGCCCACCACGTGCAGGCGGGCAAAAAGCTGCAGGAGCTACCCGCCGAGGAGCACACCCCCAGGCACAAACGCCAACTGCGCATGGCCCAACGGGCCCGCGACCGCATGATGGCGGCCAACCTGCGCCTAGTCGTCAGCGTGGCCAAGAAGTATCAAAACCAGGGGCTGGAGCTGCTCGATCTGGTTCAGGAAGGGGCGATTGGCCTGGAGAGGGCCGTCGACAAATTTGACCCGGCAATGGGGTACAAATTCTCCACCTATGCCTACTGGTGGATCCGCCAAGGAATGACCAGGGCAATCGACAACAGCGCCCGCACCATTCGCCTCCCAATTCACATCAGTGAAAAGCTCTCCAAGATGCGCCGCATCAGTCGGGAGCTTTCCCATCGACTGGGTCGCCAACCCAACCGGCTAGAGCTCTCCCACGCCATGGACATGGCTCCCCATGAACTGGAGGAGCTGATGACCCAGAGCGCCCCCTGCGCCTCGCTCGATGCCCATGCCCGCGGCGAAGAAGACCGCAGCACTTTGGGGGAACTGATCGCCGATCCGGCCAGCAACGAGCACATGGACTCGATGGACCGCCATATCCAGAAAGAGCACCTGGGCGCCTGGCTCTCCCAGCTGAATGAGCGGGAACAGAAAATTCTCAAGCTGCGCTTTGGCCTGGAGGGTTCCGATCCCCTCACCCTCGCTGAGATCGGCAGGCTGATCAACGTCTCCCGCGAGCGGGTGCGCCAGCTGGAGGCCAAGGCGATCATGAAACTGCGGCTGATGAGCAACTACCAGCAGGCCGCCTGAGCCAGTGCCCGGCGGCTGGCCGCAACAACTCATCGGCGTTGCCGCAGTGGCTGGCTGGCTCACCCTGCTGGCCATCGCCGCCCGCCAGGTGCGGCAACGCTGGAACGGCCAGAGGGAGTGGAGTCGCAAGCTGGTGCACATCGGCACCGGAGCTGTGGTGCCGATCGCCTGGGCCTGCGGCACCAACCGGCTGATCGCCATCCCAGCCGCCGGGGCGATCACCCTGCTGGCGGCGCTCAACCACCGCTTCCGCCTGTTGCCGGCCATCGAGGATGTGGGCCGCCGCAGCTACGGCACCGTGGCCTACGGCGCCTCCATCACCTTGCTGCTGCTGCTGTTCTGGCCCCAGCAGCCGGCGGCAGTGGCCGCCGGGGTGCTGGTGATGGCCGTCGGTGATGGCCTGGCCGGGCTGCTGGGGCCCCTGGTGGCCTCCCCAAGCTGGCAGCTCTGGGGCCAACGCAAATCCGTAGTTGGCACCGCTGCCATGGCAGCGGGCAGCCTGGCCATGCTGCTGCTGGTACGCCAGCTGGCGCTCAATACGGGCCTTCCCCACCCGGAGCTTTCCCCCCTGATGGCCATCACGGCGGTAGCTGTGCTGTTGGAGCAGGTGGCGGTGGGAGGCCTAGACAACTTCACCGTGCCGCTGGCAGCCGGCTGGCTCTGGCAACGGCTCAGCTGAGCACCAACTGGGTCTGAGCCACAGCCTGGGCCAGGGTGTCGAGGGCAGCAGCGGTGGTGGCCAGATCAATGCAGGCATCGGTAATGCTCTGGCCGTAGGTGAGCGAGGCGCGCTGGAGCTGGGCCAGATCGGAGGGAATCTTTTGGCTGCCGGCCACCAGGTGGCTCTCCAGCATCACGCCCATCAGCTGGCTGGAGCCAGCCCGCAACTGCTGAGCCACCTCGCTTGCCACCTCACTCTGACGGCGGTAATCCTTGTTGGAATTGCCGTGGCTGCAGTCCACCATCACCCGATGGGGCAGCCCCGCCTTGGCCAGCTGGGCGGCAGCCTGATCCACCGCCTCAAGGTGGTAGTTGGTTCCCCCCTTGCCCCCCCGCAACACCAGGTGGCCATCGGGATTGCCGGTGGTCGAGACAATCGCCGCCTGGCCGTCGCCATTGATGCCGAGAAAATGGTGGGGCCGGGCCGCGGCCTCCATCGCGTTGATTGCCGTGATGGCACTGCCATCGGTTCCGTTCTTGAAGCCGATCGGCATCGACAGCCCCGAGGCCATCTCCCGGTGGGTCTGGCTCTCGGTGGTGCGGGCGCCGATGGCGGTCCAGCTGATCAGGTCTGCGATGTATTGGGGCACAACCGGATCCAGCAGCTCGGTGGCGGCAGGTAGCCCCATCTCGGCCAGGTGCAGCAGCAGGCCGCGGGCCAGCCGCAAACCGGTGTTGATGTCATAGCTGCCGTCGAGGTGGGGATCGTTGATCAGCCCTTTCCAGCCCACGGTGGTGCGGGGCTTCTCGAAATAGACCCGCATCACCACCTCCAGCTCGGCGCGGTGGCGCTGGCGCGCTTCGGCGATGAAGTCGGCGTACTCGTGGGCCGCCGCCACGTCGTGCACCGAGCAGGGCCCCACGATCACCAGCAGGCGGGAATCGCGGCCATGCAGGATCGCTTGAATCCGCTGCCGGGCCTGCTGCACCGTGCTGGCGGCCCGATCGCTGAGGGGGAGGTCCCGATGCAGCACCGCCGGAGGCACCAGCGGCCGGGTTTCCACGATGTGGAGATCGCTGGTGATGGCGTGCATGAAGTGCAGCGCAGGATTGGTTCAGCCTAGAGAGCGCTCAGCCAGCGGCCCCTGCCAGCTGGGCGTGCACCGCGATCAGGATGTTCTGCAGCCTTCGTCACCAAGACCCCGGGGGCCGCCAAGAAGAATGGGAAGCAGATGACGCACAAGGGCATGTCCCCAGCCACCTTCCTCAGCAGCTACCGCGCCGCCGCCGCCGAGCGCGAAGCCCTGGGCGTACCTGCCCTGCCGCTAACCGCCAGCCAGGTCCAGGCGCTCACCGAGCTGCTGGCCGCCCCCCCCGCTGGCGAGGAAGCTTTCCTGCTGCGCCTGCTGAGTGAGCGCATCCCACCCGGCGTCGATGAGGCCGCCTATGTGAAGGCCGGCTGGCTCAGCGCCGTGGCCCAAGGCAGCGCCACCAGCCCCCTGCTGGGCCCGATTGAGGCGGTGCAGCTGCTGGCCACCATGATTGGCGGCTACAACGTCAGCCCCCTGATCGAGCTGCTCAGCAACTCCGATCCGGCCATCGCCAGCGCTGCCGCCGAGGGGCTGAGCCGCACCCTGCTCGTCTACGACGCCTACAACGACGTGCTCGAGCTGGCGGCAGGCAACGCCTATGCCCAGCAGGTGATCAATAGCTGGGCCGCCGCCGAGTGGTTCACCGCCAAGGCCGAGCTGCCCGCCGAGATCACCGTGACGGTGTTCAAGGTGGAGGGCGAAACCAACACCGACGACCTCTCGCCCGCCACCCACGCCACCACCAGGCCCGACATCCCCCTGCACGCCATGGCGATGCTGGAAACCCGCATGCCCGGCGGCCTGGAGCTGATCAGCCAGCTCAAAACCAAGGGCCACCCGGTGGCCTACGTGGGCGATGTGGTGGGCACGGGCAGCTCGCGCAAATCCGCCATCAACTCGGTGCTCTGGCACACCGGCAGCGACATCCCCCACGTGCCCAACAAGCGCGGCGGTGGTGTGATCCTGGGCGGCAAGATCGCGCCGATCTTCTTCAACACCGCCGAAGACTCCGGCGCCCTGCCGATCGAGTGCGAAGTGAGCGCCCTGAGCAGCGGCGATGTGATCACGATTCGCCCCTACGCCGGCACGATCGAGCGCTCCGGCGGCGAAGCGAACGCCGGCGAGATCGTGGCCCGCTTCGAGCTCAAGCCCAGCACGATCAGCGATGAGGTGCGCGCCGGCGGCCGCATTCCGCTGCTGATCGGCCGCTCCCTGACAGACAAGGTGCGCGCCCAGCTGGGGCTGGCCGCCAGCGACCTGTTCATCCGCCCGGTGGCCCCGGCCGACACCGGGCAGGGCTTCACCCTGGCCCAGAAGATGGTGGGCAAGGCCTGCGGCCTGGCGGGCGTGCGCCCCGGCAGCAGCTGCGAGCCCCTGATGACCACCGTGGGCTCCCAGGACACCACCGGGCCCATGACCCGCGATGAAATGAAGGAGCTGGCCTGCCTGGGCTTCTCCGCCGATCTGGTGATGCAGAGCTTCTGCCACACCGCCGCCTATCCCAAGCCGGTGGATCTGAAAACCCACGCCGAGCTGCCGGATTTCATGGCGTCGCGCGGCGGTGTGGCCCTGCGCCCTGGCGACGGCATCATCCACAGCTGGCTCAACCGCATGCTCCTGCCAGACACCGTCGGCACCGGCGGCGACAGCCACACCCGCTTCCCCTTGGGCATCTCCTTCCCGGCCGGATCGGGCCTGGTGGCCTTCGCCGCCGCCATCGGCGCCATGCCGCTCGACATGCCCGAATCGGTGTTGGTGAAATTCACCGGCTCCCTGCAGCCGGGCGTGACCCTGCGCGATGTGGTGAATGCAATTCCCTACGTGGCGATCCAGCAGGGGCTCCTGACGGTGGCCAAGGAGGGCAAGAAAAACGTGTTCAACGGCCGGATCATGGAGATCGAGGGGCTGCCCGATCTCAAACTCGAGCAGGCTTTTGAACTCACCGACGCAACCGCCGAACGCTCCTGTGCCGGCAGCACGATCAAGCTCAGCATTGGAACGGTGAGCGAATACCTGCGCAGCAATGTGGCCCTGCTCAAAAACATGATCGCCCGCGGCTACGGCGACGGACGCACCCTGGCGCGCCGCATCCAGGCCATGGAGGCCTGGCTGGCCAACCCGGTGCTGCTGGAGGCCGATGCCGATGCCGAATACGCCGCCGTGATCGAAATCGATCTCGATCAGATCACAGAGCCGATCCTGGCCTGCCCCAACGACCCCGACAACGTCAAAACCCTGAGCGAAGTAGCCGGCGCGCCGATCGATGAGGTGTTCATCGGCAGCTGCATGACCAACATCGGCCACTACCGCGCCGCCGCCACAGTGCTCAAGGGCCAGGGCGAAAATGCCGCGCGCCTGTGGGTATGCCCACCCACCCGCATGGACGAGGAGATGCTCAAACAGGAGGGCTACTACGCCATCTTCGAAGCGGCCGGCTCCCGCATGGAGATGCCGGGCTGCTCCCTGTGCATGGGCAACCAGGCCCGGGTGGAAAACGACACCACTGTGTTTTCCACCAGCACCCGCAACTTCAACAACCGCCTGGGCAACGGCGCCCAGGTGTACCTGGGCAGCGCCGAACTAGCGGCGGTGTGCGCCCAGCTGGGGCAGATTCCTTCGAGGGTCGAATACCTGAAGATCGCCGCCGAAAAGATCGATCCCAACGGCGCCGAGCTCTACCGCTACCTCAACTTCGATCAAATCGAAGGATTTGGCGACAGTGGCCGAGTGGTGAGCAGCGAAGAGGAGTCCAGGGTGCTCGCGGGTGTGTGAGGGATTCGGCCTTTCTACATGCCTAGGTTAAAAAACCCTTCAAAAGGACTGCGGTCCTTTACCTGAAGCTCAGTTTCATCAACCACAAGCGGAAAGCCACACCTACGCTCAAACTGAAAAGCCATTGCATCACCAGCAGTTCGAAGAAGATCATTGGATAGACCCTCCACCATCCTGTATTGCTTTTGCGCTCCTGCGCATAGTCCTTGTCGAGTCGCATGCTAGACGCCTGACATTGATTCAGCTGAGAGAATTCAAAAGAACAGGCTTGTTATTTTTAAGTTTCGAAGCTCACCGCTGCCCGCCCGAGAAGCCCAGCCGATCTAAGGCAAACATGCAGCCTACTAGTTATATTATAGGCGACTTTCTGCCTTAGCCGGATTATATCACACTTTTCAAGAGACTATTATGGTTTTTGATAAAATTCCATTCTTTTATTAACCGCCTTGATTGAAAACATTTTTTCTACTGTTATCCTGCCCGCCATGCCAATTCTCCTTCTCAAAGCAACGTCAGAATAAAGAATTTGAATAGTTTCCTGAGCCTCGTGGCTCGTTTTAAATAAATAGCCATTTTCACCATGTCGGATGTGCTCTGCGTAGCCACCATAGTAGAAACAAACTACAGGGACACCCGAAGCCATTGCCTCAAATACAACGCGACCAAATGTATCCACATGAGTGCCACTACGATAGTAAAAAACGTCCAGCTGATTCATAAATCGTTCAGCCGGCAGTGCGCCTTCTTGCGTCAATAATAAGTTTCCATGCTTAGGGAGCTGATCCCTTAGAAAACTACCTCCCTGTATAAAAATTTTGTATCCTAGG
>NZ_JAGQCQ010000062.1:0-14163 GCF_024346275.1 Cyanobium sp. BA20m-p-22 | reverse complement strand
CTTCGGCCGCATTGGTCGGTTGGTTTTCCGGGCCCTCTGGGGCCGCTCCGATATCGAGCTGGTGCACATCAACGAGCGGGCGGGGGATGCCGCCACAGCCGCCCACCTGCTGGAATTCGATTCGGTGCATGGCCGCTGGAATAAGACCGTGGCTGCCAGCGGCGGCGGCTTGCAGGTGGAGTCCCAGGCGATCAGCTACAGCGAGGCCAGTGATCCGGCTGCCGTGCCCTGGCAAGAGCTGGGCGTGGAGCTGGTGCTCGAATGCAGCGGCAAGATCAAAACTCCTGAAACACTCGAGCCCTACATCACCGATTTGGGCATGGAGCGGGTGATCGTGGCCTGCCCTGTCAAGGGAATGGTGGCCGGTGAGGAGGTGCTGAACATCGTCTATGGCATCAACCACGGCCTGGTTGATCCGGCGCGGCACCGGGTGATCACCGCCGCCTCCTGCACCACCAACTGCCTGGCACCGGTGGTGCAGGTGGTGCACGAAAACTTCGGCATTCGCCACGGCTCAATCACCACCCTGCACGATGTGACCAACACCCAGGTGGTGATCGACAGCTTCAAGAGCGACCTGCGCCGGGCCCGCTCCTGCATGCAGAGCCTGATCCCCACCACCACCGGCTCGGCCAGGGCGATCGGGCTGATCTTTCCAGAGCTGGTGGGCAAGCTCAACGGCCATGCGGTGCGGGTGCCCCTGCTCAATGCCTCGCTCACCGATGCGGTATTCGAACTGGAGCGCGCCGTGAGCGCTGAGGAGGTCAATGCCGCCTTCGAAGCGGCAGCCAAGGGGCCCTTGAAGGCCATCCTGGGCTATGAAACCCGGCCACTGGTTTCGGTGGACTTTGTCAACGACAGCCGCAGCGCCATTATCGATGCCCTCTCCACCCTGGTGACAGGCGGCACCCAGCTCAAGGTGTATGCCTGGTATGACAACGAGTGGGGCTACAGCTGCCGGATGGCCGACCTGGCCTGCCACCTGGCCAGCCTGGAGGGCAAGTAATGGCAGCTCTGGCCAGGCGGGGGCCCCTCAGCGCCCTGCAGCAATACGGAATCGTGACGGCCAATTACTGGGCCTTCACCCTCACCGATGGCGCCCTGCGGATGCTCGTGGTGTTCCACTTCCACGAGCTCGGCTACAGCACCCTGGAGATTGCCTTCCTATTTCTCTTCTACGAGTTTTTCGGCATCATCACCAACCTCTACGGCGGCTGGCTGGGGGCCCGCTTTGGCCTGCGGCTCACCATGTGGAGCGGCACCTTGATGCAAGTGGCGGCGCTGCTGATGTTGATTCCAGTGGCAGACGATTGGCCCAAGTGGTTGAGCGTGGCCTACGTGATGGTGGCCCAGGCAATCAGCGGCATCGCCAAGGATCTCAACAAGATGAGTGCCAAGAGCGCCATCAAAACGGTGGTGCCGGAAACCCCAGACGACCACAGCCAGGGGGAGCGCCAACTGTTCAAGTGGGTGGCGATCCTGACCGGCTCCAAAAACGCCCTAAAGGGTGTGGGGTTTTTCCTAGGCGGCGTGCTGCTCACCACCATCGGCTTCAACGCGGCGGTGGGGGCCATGGCCGCCGGGCTATTTGGGGCCTTCCTGTTCACCCTGGGGCTGCCAGCGGAGATCGGCCGCATGAAGCAGAAACCAGGCTTCAGCGCCCTGTTCTCCAAATCCCGCGGCATCAACGTGCTCTCGCTGGCACGCTTTTTTCTGTTCGGTGCCCGCGACGTGTGGTTTGTGGTGGCCCTGCCGGTGTTCCTGCAGACGGCCCTGGGGTGGCGCTTCTGGGAGGTGGGGGGCTTTATGGGCCTGTGGGTAATCGGCTACGGGATCGTGCAGGGCTCCGCTCCTGCCCTCAGGCGCGCCTGGGGCCAGAGCGGGCCGCCGGGGGTGAGTGCGGTGGAGTTCTGGAGTGCCCTGCTCACGGCCATCCCCGCCCTGATCGCCATCGCCCTGTGGCGTGAGGTGGCCCATCCCGGTGTGGCCGTGGTGGCAGGACTGGCGATCTTTGGGGTGGTGTTTGCGATGAATTCCTCGATCCACAGTTATATGATCCTGGCCTACACCGAAGCCGAGGATGTGAGCCTCAATGTGGGCTTCTATTACATGGCCAATGCAGCCGGTCGTCTGCTGGGCACCGTGCTCTCAGGTGCCCTATTTATGGTGGGCGGCCTGCAGGCCTGCCTGTGGAGCTCGGCCCTACTGGTGGCGGCAGCCTGGCTGATGAGCACCCGGTTACCGGCGCCGCCTCGGCAGAGTGTCGCCTAAGGAGGTGCAAATAAGTAGGTGAAAATAAGTAGGTGCAAAAGCGATGGCGGGTTTGGCAGTTAATCCAACACCCTGCGCTGGAAGCCCGTCACCAGTGCGGAGCCGGGGCTGAGCAGGGCGAACTGGCGCAGGGCTCGCTCGCGCAGTTCAGCCGGCAGGGGCACGTAGCCCAGTCGCTCGGCATCATCCTGCCCCGCCTGGCTGAGGATGTAGCCCAGGCTTGTTTTCAAAGGTTCCAGGCGGGCTCCCAGGCTGCGGGAGGGCACCAGCATCCAGCTGAAACTCACAATCGGATAGCCCACCGGCGGATCCGGATTGCCCCCAAGCAGCCGATCATCCAGGGGGATCGCAGCCAGGGCCTGGGCTGAGGAGGCTGCGTTAGGGCGCACCAGCTGGCCTTTGCCGTTCTGTAGGGCAGCGGCCTGCAGCGGCGCCCGCACGTAGGCAGACTCCACATAGCCAATGCTGCCGGGGGTTTCCTTTAGGGCCGTGGCCATCCCATCGGATCCGAGCACAGCCCTACCCACGGGCCAACGCACCTTGCGCCCGCTACCGGGCCCCTGGCGCCAGGCAGGGCTGAAGGCAGCCAGGGATGCGGTGAAGTTGGCGGTGGATCCCGACGAATCTGCCCGATACAGCACGGTGATCGGCTGATCGGCGCAGCCGAGCTCAGCGAAGTTGGTTACCTCTGCCAGGTAAATCGCCACCAGCTGCTCACGCTTGAGACGCAGGTCACAACTGGGCAGGTTGTAGGACACGGCGATGGCGCCTGCCGTGACCGGGAAGGCCACCAGGCCCCGGGGGGCCGAGCCAATCTCCTGTGGGGAGGGCGGGCTGTCGGTGACGGCGAAGTCAACCTGCCCGGCCAGGAAGGAGCGGATGCTCGCCCCCGAACCCACCACCTCCAGCTCCGCAACGATGCCCGGTTCAACCGCGAGCTGGTTGAACCAAAGCAGGAAGGCCTGGGCGGCAAAGGTGCTGGTGGCTCCGCGCAACGGGGGAGGCGCAGGGGCATCGCTGGAGTGCGCGGCGACAATTAGGTAGGCGGGCGCGTTGCCTCGCGACCTTTGTTACCCGTTTAATTGTCACCTTTGCTTTGGCTCCTCTTTCCTGTTGAGCTGGTTGTTTTCCTGTTCTTGGAATGCCTCCATCTGCATGCCCACCACCTGTTCGGCATTGGCAACACGCCAGTCCGTCATCCGTCGCTGCAGGGTTCGCAGGCTGCCGCCATAGAGCCCGGGTTGTTCGCGATCCAGCCTCTGCATTGCCTGCTGGCCTGTGAGTAACGGATCAGCCAGCAGCCACTCGAGAACTAGATGCCAGCAACTCAGCGTCGGGTCTGCCCGAGTGCGATACGTGCGGGTGGGCGTTTGCCAGCCGCCCCGTTTGGCAGGTTCACTCCGCTGCCATAACAGCCGCAGGCTGTTCAAGAAGCTATCCAGCTCCTGGGAAGTGGTTGAGGCGGATTCTCTTTCCTGGTCTGGCTCGCGCCCCCCATTCACCAGGGCCGCCTGGTTGTGGCGGATCGTCCCCAGCAGGGCGACCGGGTCGCATTGCTGCTGCAGCTTCTCGATGCGTTGGCGGCCCTTGCGGCCCATGCCTCCCCATCGCAGCAGCCGATCAGCTGGGGTGAGCGGTTCGTCATGGCGGCGGCGGGGGCGCCGGCCCTCCCGCAGGTCAGCTTCCTCAAACGGGATTCGCTTGGCCGATGGTTGATAGATGTTGGTGAACAGGCGCAGAGCGGCATACAGCTGGCAGAGCCGCTCCAATTGCTGAGCTCCTTCCAGCCGGCGGTGCCCCACCACGCGGCGCACCAGCATGCCGTTCTTCTGTTCCACCCATGCCTGGTCATTGGATTTGTAGGCCCGTGATCGAGTGAGTTCGACTGGCACGCGGGCCTCGGCGCACCAGCGCTCGAGTTCCTCGTTCATGAATGCGGTGTCGTTGTCCACGTCGATGCCGCGCAGAGGCATCGGTATCAGCTTCCGCAGCTCCTGGAGCGCTGAGCGCACCAGCAGGCCATCGCGGCTGGGAAGCGGGACACATTCGCTCCAACCACTGGCCACATCGGTGAGCACAAGCGTCCAAAGGAACGGGCCCTCCATGCGCCCACCGCAGTGGGCCACCAGATCCATCTCGAACCAGCCGGGCTCGACGCCCTTCCAGCCATTGAACGTGCGCACCGTGGTGCGCCTGCGCACTCCGGTGACGATGCGCGAGCGGCGGCGCCGATGCTGACCGCCCTGGGCAGAGCGAGCCGGTGCCAGCAGCCGATCAATCGTGGCCGGGCTCACCTGCAGCAGCAATCTCTTGAGAACCGGTTCGATCTCCAGGTGACCATGGCGCTCGAGAGCCTCCACAAGGGTGGGCAACACCGCCGCCAGGCGTTTGCCGCAGAGATGGTCGCTGGCCTCCCACAGGGTTTCCAGGAGTTGCACCACCTCGGGGCCGTAACGCCTCCGGCCGATCGCCGCCGCTGATTCGTGATCAGCGCCAGCACGGGCCGGTGGACCCCCATGGTCCGCAGGCTGCTGGCGCAGCAACCGCAGCACCGATTTGCGGTGATACCCGCTGAGATCCACCAGTTCATCCACCAGGGCACCCTTCTCCTGGTAACTGAGCAACTGGTAGCGGCTACGGGCTGCCTCCAGCAGCTGCCTGCGCCGCTGACGCTGGAGCCGGCTTTCACCAGAGCTGGATGCCGACGCCAAAGGAACAAAATGACTGAGGCAACACTAGATGACTGGTAACACGAATTGAGATTCAACGCGCCCGCCTACCTAATTGTCGCCGCGCACTCTGGCGGAAGATGAAATAAGACCTCTGGGCTGCGTTATTCAGCGTTGCTCGGATGAGATACCCGGGCCCGTGTTGGAATTCGGAGAGGCAAGTGAGGCCCCAGCATGGAAGAAGGGGCTCGGCAGTCGCATGGCAGCCCTCTTCGCCGATGCCGGGCTGGAAGAACCGATCAGCGAGTGGCGCGGGGTGGAAGCCATCTCGGCGGCGCAGCGCAAGAGGCAGGTCCGGCCCGTGGATCTGCGCGACACCACCATCAGCCTGATCAATCCGTTCGCGCCTATGGCGTGACCGATAGAGCTCCCCTTAGCTATCTCCTTAGCTACCTGGCCACAACGGGAACATCGTTTTCAAATCTACGACTTGCTGGCTGGTTTGTAGGTCATTAGAAAGCCACTTAAGGCCAGGATTAAAACGCAAAGGCAGAAGTAAATCATGCTCTTGACGTCTGTCAGCGGGATCGTGATCATCGACTTAAACGCTGAAACTATTAATGCAACTACCAGCACTTTTACTAGCTTTTCCTTGAGGTGATCGAGGCTGCGAATATCGAGGAGGCCACCGCTGTTATCTGTATCAGAGCCGGCGCGGTAGACATCGATCTCGGAAATCAATAGCTCATAAAGGCCGTAGCCAAAGATCAGGAACGCGACGCCGATTAGGTAGAAGTCGATCCCGGATACCACACTTGCAAGGGCTGTGTTGGCGACTTTCGCGGTATCAGGGGCAAAAAAGAAGAATTTGATTGATTTAAAAATATCCCGCGTGCCAATCGCAAAAGTCAGCAGGGTACTCGCCAGGCTCATCACCACCGGCACGATCGCAATCAGCCGAAAGCGCCAGAGCCCCATTTCCAGCGTCAGTTCGATTTTTTTCTGCAGGCGGCTGCGTCTAGGTGTCGGTTCGGTTGGATTCATGATCAGCAAGTAGTGGATTGCGCTGTTGAGCAGCCTCAGGCGCTTGCCAACGTTTTGCAAGCCTGCGCCGCATCCGTAGGTAGCCAGCTAATATTGACCTAATTGGATTAATATTGGCCCCAAGCTGTGTTCAGATCCTGACCACTTTGCTCGCGGGACGGGGGCGATATTCGTTGTAGCCCCGTTCCGGTTGAGCGCCTAAGCGCATTTTAAGTAAGGTTACTTTTTGCATTTATGGCCAAGGTTTATGGCCAAAGCAAGCCAGAATAAGGTCTGTCTTTTTGTGCAATCTTTTGGCTGAGAATCAGTTCGAGTTTGGTGCTTCCGAAAACCGGCATTTTAATTCGCTTGCCAAATACTGTGTTATTTCGGCTTTGGCGCTCGTTGTTTTTGCTATCGCCAATGCATCATTCCTTTTTAATGTGATCGCGAGCGGCAAGGTTGCGCTCATGATAAAAACTCTCGACGACGCTTTTTTGACCTTGGCTGCTTTCTTTGCGGCCTATCAGCTCCGTCAGGCTGCCGGAAACTTTCGTCAAATTGTCCAAACCCAGGGTGATGATCTAAGGCTTCTGAATCGTTCAAATAGCAGCCTGCGGCTTGTTTTTGCAAGCATTGCCGTCATGCTCATATCGCTGGCCATCAGGTTCATTCTGGATTACCCAGCCCTGATGAGTTGGATCAAAGCTGCCTGATCAAAGCTGTCTGATCCAGGCTTGCGCCTTCTCCACCTGCAAGGGCAGATCCGCCGGTTTGCCCCGATTGTCAATCACCACGTCGGCGAGGCCCCGCTTGCGTGCCAGGGGCCACTGGGCCTCGATGCGGGCCCGGGCTTCGCTTTCGTCCAGGCCATCGCGCTGGCCCAGCCGTTGCAGCTGCTGGCTTTCGTCGCAGTCCACCAGCCAGATCTCGCTGCACAGCCCTTCCAGGCCCGCTTCAAACAGCAGCGGCACCATCAGCACCACTGCCGGTGCGCTGGCCAACTCCGCCAGTGCCGCTTCAATGCCGGCCCGCACGGTCGGGTGCACCAGCTGCTCCAGCCACTGGCGCTCCTTGCCATCGGCGAAAACGATTCGCCCCAGGGCGGCCCGATCGATCCCTGCCCCCGCACTGGGACAGCGCACTGCCTTCCCGTAGCGATCCAGCACGGCTGCTGTGGCCTTGCTGCCCGGGGCCAGGGCCTGGCGGGCCAGGACATCGGCATCGAGAACGGGCAGGCTCCCCTCCGCCAGCAGCCTGCCCACGCTGCTCTTGCCCGTGGCAATACCGCCGGTGAGGCCGATGCGTCGCTGCTGGCCTGGGGCGCGTAGCTGGTTCAAGCCGGAAGTCGCCAACCCTGCCGGCCATTCTTCAGGATGGTGTTCCCCTTAGACCCTTTGATGCCTCTCACCACAGGTGATCCCCTCCCCTCTTGGAACGATGGCGCGGCCAAGCAGGCGATCCTCGATTATGTCGCCCGGATCACAAATGCAGAATCGCCAGACTTCCTGCCGTCGCCTGAACGCATCGCTGTTTTCGACAATGATGGCACCCTCTGGCCGGAGCATCCGCTCCCCTTTCAGGCAGCATTTGCCATAGACGAACTCAGCTCGCGCATTCCCAGGGAGCCGGATCTTGCGGCGGATCCAATGGTGCAGGCCGCCCTGGCTGGCGACCTTGCCAAGCTGCTGGAGGGGCCCCGCTACGAAGGCCTGTTGCAGATCCTGGCGCTCACCCATGCCGGCATGTCTGTTGATGCATTTCGTAGGACTGTTGAGGCATGGTTGGTGTCCGCCAGGCACCCGCGCTTTGACAGGCCCTACGACGCACTTACCTATTTGCCCATGCAGGAACTCCTGCGCTATCTGCAGGCCAATAACTTCAAAAACTTCATTGTTTCTGGAGGCGGTGTTGACTTCATGCGCGTTTGGGTGGAGCGGGTTTATGGCATCCCGCCGGAGCAGGTGGTTGGCTCGACTGCCCGCACCACCTTTGAGCTGGGCGCAGCGGGACCGGTGCTCACCAAAACCCTGGACTATTTGTTCGTCAACGACAAGGGGGGCAAGCCAGTGGGCATCCATCAGTTCATTGGGCGCCGTCCGACGCTCTGTTGCGGGAACAGTGACGGAGACCATGAGATGTTGCAGTACACCACAATCAATAACCCCCGCCCCAGTTTCGGCCTGCTGGTTCACCACACCGATCCCGAGCGCGAATATGCCTATGCCGCCAAATCGACCAGCACTGGAAAGCTCGTAGAAGCTCTCGCAGCGGCCCCCAGCCAGGGCTGGTGTGTGGTGGACATGAAGGAAGACTGGAATAGGGTTTTCGAAGTTGATTAGTCACGCCGAATATCTCAGTGTAATAGTTAATAAGTTGCCTATTCGCCCTGCCGCCGCCGGTTCAGGATGGCCCCAGTCGCCCCGGCGCGTTGACCCACCCCTGGCATCCCATCCCCGGCGGCATCACCGCCCCCAGCGGTTTTAGGGCCGCCGCCGTTACGGCTGGCCTCAAGGCCTCCGGCAAGCCCGACCTCTCCTTGCTAGTGGCCCCCGAGGGTGCGGTCTGCGCCGGCAGTTTCACCACCTCACTGCTTCGGGCGGCCTGCGTCGATCTCTGCGCCGAGCGATTGCGGGCCTCAGGCGGCCATGCCCGGGCCGTGTTGACCAACTCCGGCCAGGCCAATGCCTGCACTGGCGAGCGGGGTTTGGCCGACAGCCTGGGGGCCACCGCAGCCCTGGCCCAGCGCCTGGGCCTGGCGGCCGAGCAGGTGCTGATCTGCTCCACTGGCGTGATCGGTGTGCCGATCCCGATCGATACGCTCCTGGCCGGCCTCGACCCCCTGGTGGCGGCCCTCAGCCCCGAGGGTGGGGGCGCGGCGGCCCAGGCAATCCTCACCACCGACCTGGTCGACAAGCAAATAGCCCTGGAGGCCAATCTGGACGGCCGCACCGTGCGCATCGGCGGCATGGCCAAGGGCTCGGGGATGATTCACCCCGATATGGCCACGATGCTGGGTTACCTCAGCTGTGATGCCGGCGTGCCGGCCGAGGTGTGGAGCGCCATGGTGCGCCGGGCGGTGGATTGCTCCTTCAATGCGATCACGGTGGACGGCGACACCAGCACCAACGACACGTTCCTGGCCTTTGCAGCCGGTGAGCCCTTGAGCCCCGAGCTCTTTGATGCCCTGGAGGCCGGCCTGACGGCGGTGTCGCAACACCTGGCCAAGGCGATCGCCCGCGACGGTGAGGGCGCCACCTGCCTGCTCGAGGTGCGGGTGGAGGGTGCGGCCGATGACGCCGGCGCCCGCACCATCGCCCGCACCATCTGCGGCTCGTCGCTGGTGAAGTGCGCCGTGCACGGCCGCGACCCCAACTGGGGCCGCATCGCCGCCGCCGCCGGCCGGGCCGGTGTGCCCTTCAACCCCGCTGGGCTGGCGCTCTGGCTGGGCGGGCACCAGCTGATGGCGGCCGGCCAGCCCCTGCCCTTCGATCGCGCTGCCGCCAGCACCTATCTGCAGAGCGACACGGTAATAATCCGCCTGGTGGTCGGCAGGGGCCCGGGGGCGGGGCTGGCCTGGGGCTGTGACCTCTCCGACCAGTACATCCGCATTAACGCCGACTATACAACTTAGCTCCAAAACAATTGGTATGACTAGGTTTTAGAGGGCTGCTTGACCTCAGTGTCAAAAAAGTGTCAACGCATACGTGTGTAGGACAGGGTTTTTGACACCTCATTTGGTTCGGGTGTGTCCGTGATCGTCTGTTCAGAAACCCAAGAGTTGCGCTGACACCACCAAAACCCGGTTGGGGACAGGGGAATGCGTGCCAAAAAGGGGGTATGGGTCTTATGTTCCGGAACCCACTGAGTTTTCGAACAAATGACCCGTTCCATCGGGTACGCGAGGTGCTCCACCACCCACCAGGACACCGCCGCTCAGGTGACTGACCTCAAGACCGCAGGGTGCCAGGAGGTGTTTGCCGAGAAGGTGTCGTCCCGTGCGCCACTGGAGAAACGCCCCCAGTTGCGTCGGTGCCTGGAAACCCTTCTGGAGGGTGACGAACTGGTGGTGTCGAAACTCGACCGCCTGGGTCGATCCCAGGTGGAGGTGATCAACCGCCTCAGTGACCTCCAGACCAAAGGGATCCACGTCAGGACGCTCGATGGACTGATCAACACCAGAGGACTCGGGAAACTCGCGCCACTGGTCATTGGACTGCTGACGGGTCTTGCCGAGGTGGAACGGTCACTGATACAGGAACGCTCAAGGGAATCTGTTGAACACCGTCGCCGCACAGGTGGAAATCTTGGTGGTCGCCCAAAGACCGCCGAGAAAAAGGAACGCCTTGTGATGCGACTTAGAGAAGAAGGTGAGTCCTACAGGTCGATCCGTGATCAGACCGGTTTATCGCTTGCCACTGTGCAAAGGATCATCAAGGATTACGCCACTCCTGTCGCCGCCTGATCTAATGCCCAAAATCCATATCCAGTATCAAGACCAGGTAGGTGCGTGGAAACATTACACAACAAAACACCATCAAGGTGATGCATATCGCACTGCTGCTAACCGTGCCAAATCAACAGGAAAACGCCATCGCCTTGTGGATGAAAACGGGAACCTGCTGGATCTCGTAGAATCATAAGTTTTCGACGCCCTCTAGATCTTCTCCAGAATCTGAACACTAGATCGCATCAATAAAAACGTTTCAGGAAAGATGCTTGTGTTCGCGATCTAAGACGACTTGCTACCGCCAAATACTTGTCAAAAGATCAACCTGCCTATATAATTTCTAGAGAGACCTTAAAGAGTTAAGACCAGAGGGTGTTGATTCTGAGTAATGCAATAATCAGTTAATTTGGATTTCTACGGGGATTCATCAAGGGAGAAGATGTAAAAACTCATAAGGTCTCAAAATCCCCAAACCCATTGTGACAACAGTATTTATGAAACATGCAAAGATAAGTTCAGAACGAAGTGAGGAACATTCCCGAGAGAAACGAGGGAATGAGTCACCACCAACTCCAGAACCACATCACTCCTCCAGAACCTCCTTTGACCGAGAACTCCGGATCATCTATTCAAAAACGAACTCCTTCGGAAAGGTAATAGAACGATATGTCAAGGAACAATGGGAAACCAACTTCCGACCCCACTGGTTTATCACCATTGAATGGAATGACCTCCCAACCTCCTATGCACAGGTAGAAGGACACACCAGACACCTCAGGAATGTGTTCATGACCCAACTGATGAGGTGTGGTTCACCTAGAGACCTTCCAGATCCACCTGGACGACCATCTGCGATCTTCTTTCACGAACGGAAACCCATGATCTGTAGAAGTCGTCAGATCCTTCCCTTCCATACCCACCTGCATCTAGAGAAACTTCCTTCTCCATTGAACGAAAAGTGGTATCTAGATGTCCTCTTGAAAAATCAAGTTGCACCACGAGTCAAAAAACTCCTCAAGACAACCACCAAAGGGAATGAGGGAATCGTGATCAAACAATGGAACAAGAAACATCATGGTTCCTACAACCTGAAGGACTACTACAAATACAAATGCCATCAGGATTCTGATTTGGTATTGGACTACAAGAATTCTGATTTGTGATTCACCTAAATAGTCAGTAGTGAATCTCTATAGAACATATGCCTGCGATTTCAGAACCAACCAACATCAATCTCTACTTCGGTCACCGCAATCAGGTGACCCTAGAGAAGTTTGATCACCTCTCTGACCACTTAAGGAGATCCCGAACAGGGACTCTTGATTTTCTGATCACACACTATGAGTGGTTTGAGAAACACAAAAAGGAGATGATCGGATGACCACCTCCAAACCCATCTCTGTTCCTGCAGTCATTCATGCGATGTTGCAGGAACTCTCCGAAAAGAACCGCAAGAAACCAGACCAATATCTTCATGAACTGATCAAGAGGGAATATGAGAAGAAAAAGTGAACTACCAGTCTTCATCAAGTTAACCCCTCTTCAGGTCAAGAAGATTGATGTGATGAAGGAGTCCATTCAGGAATACGTGACTCGTCGGGACATCATTGATGGTTTGATTGAGAGTGCATATGTGGTTGCACTTAATACTCTTTATGACCAGGAACTACTCTCCAAAAAGACTTATGAGGATGGTCTGAAACTAGTGCCTGACTGCTATCTGGGGGAAATCTGATCAATACTTCATCCACTCATTCTGAGCATCCCGTGACTTCTCTGCAAGTTGCGGGTATTTTTCTGCAACCTCCTTCATTCTTCTACGATAATTGAATCTCTGCCCCCGATTGTCAGTTCGCAAATACTCCAGTGCGACCTTATGAATGTAGTCCGTTCCATGTTTAGACCAGAATCCATCCCGACCACCTCTTAAACGATTGAGGAATCCCGTGAACGAACTCATGGGTGCAAGAACAAAATCCTCTAGTGAAGACAACGAAAACAGATTTTTCAGATCTGCATCCGCTTCTTCCCATGTGGACTGCAGATCCTGCGTCAGACGTTGCACCAGGACTTGCGACCGTTCCTGCGACCTCTGTTGACGCACCTCGACCATCGACTGATCGTCTTCGTATTGGGTGCGGAACCCATACCGCGACACGAACCCCTCTAGTTCTTGCTTGAACCGTTCCAGAACCTCTTCTGAGAGGTCTGGAGGGGTCATGACCTGCACCAGTGCGGTGAAGTCCTCTGGAATGACTTCTGAACCCTTCTGGAACCGTTGGTGTCGGATCCATCGGTTGAGTGATCCTTGCGTGACGTTGGGGTGAATGTGCCCGTCACGCACCCCTAACGACAGTTCCTCGTTGGTCAGACAGTGGATCAGGTGAATCGTTGTGTAGAGGGGGGGGAAGTGGTCTTTGATGCCCTCCAGACGATCGTCCAGACCGATCTGCAGGAGTTTTGACCAGACCTTCTCTGAGTAGGGGGAATCCTCTCGCAGTGCTTTGAAATCCCCTGCAGGAAGGGACTTCTTCGCACTGCCGATGATCTTGCACACACGGAGAATGCCGTCCACTGATCCCGTGATGGAACTGCCTGCCAGGTCATGCAGGAACTCGGTTTTGGACTTGGAAGGGGTGGACATCGCTATTGCTGCCTTATGAGACGACTATCTCCGCGATCATGATGTCATAACATACGGACAGTTCGCAAGGTGCCCACTACGACTTTGCTTTACAGAGAAAGTCGTGTATTTTGGAGTCTGTGAGGGGACGTGGGTCAACCGCGGGGTCAGACGACCTTTTTAGTCAATGACTATTCGCAATTGCATGTTCGGACTTTGCATTAATCGCAGAGTCCATCATTCAATGATTGATCTCAATCTCTTCTCAATATTCACCTACACTATCTACCATGGACTTTTTGACCACACAGAAAATTCAGTCTCTTCTTTCTAATGCGATGCATTCCCATGATTTGACTTCCTTTGACCAGGTTTGCATGGAACACAATGTTGAACCAGATTCCTTTGGAGTGACCCTCAAGGTTTATCTAACCATTACTAAAGGAAAGTATGGTTTGGATAACGGTTGTCGTCGTTTCCTTAATCTTGAGTGCGAAAATTATTTGCAGATGCATGAGTTCAAGGGGAACCCCGAGTTTGCAAAAGAGATTGTTGATGATGTGTTCAATGAGTGGTCACGGGAAGAGAAGGTTGTCATCGACCCTTCCATGACTGAGATCAAGTTTGACGACTTCTTCTTCAATTTGAAGGAATCTAATTCTGTCCTTTGTTCCTGACAACACTCTGATCATGAAAAACTATTCATTTGATGTTCCAGTTGAGGTTTTCCGCGAATGGGATGAGGATGGTCTGCGGGGATCGCTTTTCCTGAATCCATTCAAGTCCAATGGAAATAGGTTCCATCCTTTTACACCGGAGAACATGAGGGATCTCTTTGAACGAGATCGCGTTTATATGAACTACTTCCAGAAACGCACCTTTGATCATTACCTTTCTATTCTCTTGAATACTGATCCTGAAGAGTTGTCGTTTCTTTCTCGTGACTTCTTGGAGGAGTATTTGCGGAGTTTTCTCTGGAAAGAACGCATCCTTTTAGATGGTTCTATACATGCAACTATCACGGGTGTTCTCTGGTAATCATCCATTACCCATGTCATCTATGATCTATTTGGGTGATACTCAAATAAAAAAGGGAGGGGTTAACCACCCCTCTTTTTTGTATCTAC
>NZ_JAGQCQ010000061.1:0-14199 GCF_024346275.1 Cyanobium sp. BA20m-p-22 | reverse complement strand
CTGCGGCCCGAGGGCGCCCCCCATGGACGCCTGATCACGCCGGTGACCGATCGCCCCGGCCACGACCGGCGCTACGCGATCGATGCGGCCAAGATCACCAGCGAACTGGGTTGGCGGCCTGGCCACAGCTTCGAAGAGGGCCTTGGGGCAACGGTGCGCTGGTATCTCGACAACTTGGCCTGGTGTGGGCGGGTGCAGGCCCAGGCCGGCTACCAGGGCCAGCGGATCGGCACCAGGGCGGCGGCTTCCTAGCCCTCTGCCTAGACCCAGACCTAGCCCCTCTCGTGTACCCCGTACAACCTGTGAAGGTATTGCTCACCGGCGCCGCCGGCCAGCTGGGCCAGGCCCTGATCCACTCCAGGCCCGAGGGGGTAGGGCTGATTGCCTGCGGCCGGGCCGAGCTGGACCTGGCCGATCCGCAGGCCTGCGCCGCAGCGGTGTTGGAGCACAGGCCGGCCTGGGTGCTCAATGCCGGGGCTTATACGGCGGTGGATAGGGCCGAAAGCGAGCCGGAGCTGGCCCAGGCCGTCAATGGCGGCGCCCCGGCAGCCTTTGCTGAAGCGCTGGCGTCCACGGGGGGCCGGTTGCTGCAGGTGAGCACAGACTTTGTCTTCAACGGCGCCCAGGGTTCCCCCTACCGCCCCGACCAGCCCCTCGATCCGCTCGGGGTGTATGGCGCCAGCAAGGCCGCCGGCGAGGTGGCGGCGCTGCAGTTGGCCGGTGCCCGGGTGCTGCGCACCAGCTGGGTATATGGCCCGGTTGGTCAGAACTTTTGCCGCACCATGCTGCGGCTCCACCGCGAGCGGCCCCAGATCGGCGTGGTGGCCGACCAGGTGGGTTGCCCCACCAGCACCCACACCCTGGCGGCGGCCTGCTGGCGGGCGATCGGGCTGGGGGCCGCCGCCGGCGGGGACCAACTGCGGATTTTGCACTGGAGCGATGCCGGTGCGGCCAGTTGGTATGACTTCGCGGTGGCGATCGGCGAGCTGGGCGTGGCGGCTGGCCTGCTGGAGCGGGCCGCCAGCGTGCGGCCCCTCACCAGCGCCGAATACCCCACCCCAGCCCAGCGCCCCAGCTACTCCTTGCTCGACTGCAGCGCCAGCCGGGCCGCCCTCGGGCTCAAGCCCCAACATTGGCGAGCGGCCCTGGCCCAAGTGTTGGCTGAGGTGTTGGCCCAGGTGAGGCTGGCGAGCTGAGCCGGGGGGCAGCCTGCTGCTGTCGTTGTGCCCATGGCCGTAATTGGTCAGGGCGAATTGCTAATCCCTTTGCCAATCCCTAGTCTTGACCATCCATTGGCTAGCCGAAGGGGGCGCCAAGCAAGCAAACAAACGGCGATGGCCGCCACTATCTATCTGCACTGGGCCGCGACGGCCTACACCTGGGTGCGCAGCGGGCTCTACCACTCGATTATTCGCGGCGATGGCCAGGTGCAGCGGCTGCACAGCTACGCGGTGGACCTGCCAGCCCACACCTGGCGGCGCAACAGCAATGCGATTGCCCTGAGCTGCGCCTGCATGGGCGGGCGCCCCGATCCCTGGACCATTCCGCCCACCCCCTTGCAGCTGGAGGCCCTCTGCCAGGAGGCCGCCGCCGTGGCCCGCAGTTGGGGCTGGGATGCAGGCGCCATCACCATCCAGCGGCTGATGACCCACGCCGAGGCCGCCGCCAACCGCGACGGGCGCCAGCCCCACGACAACTACGGCCCAGTGATCTGGGGCGGCACCGGCGAGCGTTGGGACCTGCTGCAGCTGGAGAAGGGCGGCCCGCCCACCGGCGGTGAGCAGTTGCGCCAGCGGGTGCGCCAGATCCTGCGGGGCGAGACGGGTGCGGAGACGGCGCCTGCGCCTTTGCAGTTTGTGCGCAGCAGCGCCATCCAGGCGCGCGGCGAGCCCCTGGCTACCGCGATCGATACACGGCAGCAGTTGGGCCCTGGCCGCCGAGCTGCTGGAGCGCTACGGGCTTGCGTTTGAGTGGGATGGGCCGCGGCGCCGGATTCTTGTGGGCGCCCTCGATGTGGTGCCGCTTTTCCGGGAGGATGCGGTGCAGGCTTCGGTGGGCTGGCCGCTGGTGGAGATCACGCTGCAGCAGGCCCTGGCGCCGGTAATCCTGCGGGGGATCCTGCGCGAGGGGCGGGCCTGGTGTCGGGTGCTGGAGTTTGCCGAGGAGTTTGGGATCAGCGCCAGCTTCGATCCCTTTGCCCTGGCCGAGCGCCGCGGCGGCTGAGGGGCAATTCTGGGTTCGGAACTGGGTTTGGAACTGGGAGCGGTCAGTTCAGGCACTGTCAGAAATTCAGTACAGTTCGTACAGAATCCTGGAGACCTCCGCGCGCAAGCAGGCACCACGCCCCAGCTTTATCCCTGCAAATCCGGAGCCTGAGTCCTGATTTGCAAGGATTGCCACCATGTGGATTGAGCGCCTCCAGGCGAGCCTGCTGGCCGAGCAGATGCACCGGTTCGCTGGCCTCCCAGCTGTCTGCCATCGAAAGCGATCACGCCATCGGCGAAATCGCCCGCCACGGGCTTCAGGGCAAGGCCAGGATGTCGGGGCTCAGCGCTGAGGGTTTCGGGTTGGCCGTTGGCTCGAAAGTTCTTCGTAGGGCTTCGCGCCGGGGCGCAGGCCTGGGCACTCGACCCCGATCGGGATAATCAGGCGCCAATTCGCCCTGGGATCCGGCAATGCTCCTGATCGGTAAATCCCAGGGAGCCATGGCCCCTCTCCAATCTGTTGTTCCCGTTCGGGATCAAGCAGAGCATCGGGCGATAACGGCGATCCACTCGGTGCGCGACCTGGGGGCCGCCTTTTGGGTGACGCGCCAAGCGCTTGGGCTCACCCAGGCCGATCTGGCTCTGGCGGCTGGGGTTGGGTTGCGCTTTGTGGTGGAGCTTGAGGCCGGCAAGCCAACGGTGCGACTGGAGCTTGTGCTGCGGGTGATTGACGCCCTGGGCGGAACGCTGCAAATGGACAACGACAGTAACTGCGAGGAAAGCCGTTGCGAGGAAAGCAATTGCGAGGGAAGCAGTGGCCAGTGAGAGCACCACCGGCCTGGAGGTGTGGCTGCAATTTCAGTACAGCGCGCTGTGGCTGTCGCTGGCCGGCGCCCAGGTCAAATTGCCAGTGGTGATCGACTGCGGCTGGGGCCGTAAACCCCTGGCTAGCCGCGCATGACCATGGCAGTCCGTATGGTTTTCAGTACTAAAGTGAAAGGACCGCTGGGCGTGTCGCCATGGCAGACCCGAACCTCCTGGCCAATGTGCTTACCTCCGCCGAGCTCAAGCGCCGCGGCATCGTGGCGATCGAACAGGCCCTGCAGCGCGGACCAGTGCACCTGTTGAAACGTAATCAGCCTGCTGCGGTGGTGTTGAGTGAGCAGCACTACCGGCAGCTGCAACGTCAGGCTGATCAGGCCGCCAGGCCCAAAATATCTGCTTTGGAGTGGTTGTTGATGCAACCTCAGGCGCCCCAGCCGCGCAGTAAAGCGACCATTGACGCCGAGCTGGCTGCCGAGCGCGACTGGTGAGTGGCTGCCGTGATTGCCTTTCTCGATGCCAGTGCCCTGATTTACCTGCTTGAGGGTGAGCCACCTTGGGCCTCGGCGGTCAAGCATGAGCTACAGGCCCTTGCTGATGGGCATCCCCAGCTGGCGATTGCCCTTAGCCGCCTCAGCGTTCTGGAATGCCGCGTGGGGCCCCTACGGCGCGGGGATCAGTCAAGTTTGGAGCGCTTCGATGGTTTTTTCGCTCGCAGCGATTTGCTGTGGCAAGAGCTCAGCCCAGCGGTGGTGGAGCAGGCCACAACGTTGCGAGCCCAGCATGGGCTCCGCACCCCCGATGCCCTGCAGGCGGCCTGTTGCCTGCAACTGGGCCAAGACGGGGTGATGCTCAGTGGCGATGGCGATTTTGAACGCATTGCGGGGTTGCGGCTGCGTCTGATCCGTTGATCTCAGTCATCCTTGGCTGCCGTAGGTGGGCGACTCTGCCCGCATCTAGCGGCTTGCGCTGCGCCGGCCCGTCTGCGGAATTACGGGAAGTTTTGTTTGGGAGTGTCTGAAAATCTGTACGGGCTGTACAGATTCCTGAACAGTGTTGATCCAGATGCACCGGAGCCGTGATCAGGGTGGTGGCGGGGCGCAGCCAACGGAAGTCGGGCGGGAGGTGGTCACCATGCCGCGAGAACTATGGATATACTTTGGCTATTCGGGCTGAGCTGCGGTGAAAGTGAAGGTGCAGGCCTGGGGCAACAGCCTGGGGCTAAGGATCCCCAAGGCCTATGCCGCCGAGCTGGGTGTGGGCTCCGGCAGTGAAATGGAGCTGAAGGTGGAGGCCGGTGCCTTGCTCGCCAGGCCCGCAGAGGCGATCCACCTGGAGGCCCTACTGGCTGAGATCACGGCTGAAAACCAACACAGCACAACTGACTGGGGTGAGGCCAGCGGTGCGGAAGTGTGGTGAGAGCACCGGAGCGCGGAGATCTGATCTGGCTCAGCTTCACACCACAGAGTGGGCGTGAACAGGCTGGACGCCGCCCGGCATTGGTGGTGTCGCCATCGACGTACAACAGCAAGGTTGGCCTTGCCTTGGTGTGTCCCATCACCAGCAGGGTGAAGGGATACCCATTTGAAGTGGCGCTGCCGGAAGGGGGGCCGGTGCAGGGGGTGGTGCTGGCGGATCAACTGCGCAGCCTGGACTGGCGCAGCCGAGAGGCTGAGCTGATTGCCAAGGCTCCGATTGCGGTTGTGGAGCGGGTGCTGCAGCTGGTGGGAGCGCTGTTGAGGAGCCCATAACAACCAGCGGACGGAGAAAACTCCCCTCGGATCCGTCCGCAGCTGCGCTGGCATCCGGGCTTGCTGCGGTAGGTCGACGGAAGCGGCTCCCAGGAGGTCGACATGGGTGTAATTGGTAAACGGGTGTAATTGGTAAACAGGTGTAATTGGTAAACAGGTGTAATTGGTAAACAGTGTGATCAGGGCGAGGAGCAGGGCGGCAAAAACCGTGATCCAGCCTTGACGGTCAAATACCAAAGCCACCGCAGTTAGCCCAAACCCTGAGCTCAGGATAGTACAGGCAAACTATCAAAGCATCCGTGGAATCACTGCCTTCCCGGACGTGGCCATGCCTCTCGATTGGCTGCCTGAACCCGGAGGGTTCGAAGGGGAATGACCCAGGGCCAGCCAGGTCTCACAGCGCTTTGCTTGGGGGCGTCAGGAAATCTGTACAGGCTGTACAGATTTTGGACGCTTTCAGCTCAGCCCCAGCCGGGGCCAGCGATCAACTGAGCCACTCCTGCGGAAGATCGACAATCGCGCGGAACTCGGGATCCTTGTGCAACAGGGTGGCGCCCACCTGCTGCGCCGCCGCAGCGATCCAGGCATCGGCCAACGAGAGCGACTGACGCGCCTTGAGGCTGGCCGCTTGTTCCAGAAGAGGCTCTGAGGCCTCCACCCAGCGCAGCGGCAGGGCCTTGAGTTGCTCATAGGCCAGGCGGCCGGCGCGCTCGCCCTCGTCTTTCCAGACGCGGTAGAGCACCTCCATCCGGCTTAGAAAGCAGGCGTAGCAGCGGTCGGGTTGCTCCAAGGCCTGTTCGACCCGTTCGGCGCCCGGTTCGTCGTCGCGCAGGGTAAGCAGCGCCGAGGTGTCGAGCAGGAGAAGTGATCCCATTTGGCGGGTCATTCATCTGGCAGTTGGCCTGTCGCTTGCTCGGCCAGCCGCTCGGCTTCGCGATCGGCCAGCAGGCGTTGGCTGGAGCCGCTACGGCGGCCCATCCCACGGAAGGCTTTAACAGGGGAGGGATCCACCGGTACCACCCGGATGGAGCCATCGGCCTCCACGGTCCATTCCAGGCGCTGGGCTGGCCCGAGGGAGAAGCGCGTCCGAATGGCGGCCGGGATCACGGTTTGCCCGCGCGCTGTGATGGTGCTGCGCATGGCCGAATCCCGGCGCGTGAATTACCAAATCCTAGCTTTGATCATTCATGGCTTCGGCTTGTCCAACGGCAAATGGCCGCTTCTCCCGGGCCGCCAAAACCTGAATGGCTCCATTGTTTGGAAGCCCTGTTGCTCAATCAAGCCCGCTGGGCAGCACCGACTTGCGGCGGCACCTGTTGGTGCTCCCAGAAGCGACGGCGCTGATGCAACGCGCAGAGGTGTTGCGGCTGGCACACAGCAGCCGCTGCAGCCTTGCGGCCTTCCCGGACGTGGCCATGGCTCTCGATTCCCTCGCTGATTGAACCAAAAGGGTCAGAAGGGGAATGACCCTGGGTCAAGCGCGTTGCTTGGGGGTGTCAGGAAATCTGTACAGGCTGTACAGATTTTGGACGCTTTCAGCTCAGCCCCAGCCGGCGGGGGCGATCAGCCAGGCTCACCGGGATGCTGGGGCCGCAGCAGGAGACCCATGTAGGACACGCACCTCCATTCCTGCGGTTCGGGGCGGCTGGGGTTGGAGAGCTGGACGGTGCCATGAATCAAGCCCATCTGGTCAGGGTAAAGGGGTTATCAGGGGGGCATGGCGAAGAGAACCAGTTGAGCAGCTGCAGCCCATCAAACGCCGCAAAATCGCTGATGTTGCGTGTCACAAGCACCAGGCCCTGGGTTGCAGCAATCGCGGCGATCTGACCATCAGCAAAGGCAGGCCGCAATCCACGTGCCTCAAGGCGAGCGCGCTGTTCGCCATGCCAGAGCGCCGCAGCATGGTCGTAAGGCAGCACAGGCAGGCCGCTTGAGAGCAGGTTCTGCAGATAACTGCGGAACCTGTCTTTTCTGCGGCCGTCGGCCAAGCGCTGGATCCCATAGCTCAGCTCATGAATCACCAGGCTGGCTGTCTGCAGGCTATGACCACCCTGCTCAAGCTCTGCCATCACCACGGCATCCGGCCGCTCCCGCATCGGTTCGGACAACATGTTGGTGTCGAGCAGAACGTTCACGCCAGCCATACCTCGCGGCCGACCGAACGGTCACGCCAGCTGTTGACAGACTCCTCTCCAGTCACACCAGAAGCCACAGGCCAGTCGTCCGGATGGCTGGGCTGACCGGCCGAACGCCATTGCGCGATGGCCTCCCACAGCTTTGAGCGCTGCTGCTGGCCCTGGAGAGCCGCATAGGCCTGCTCGGAGAGCAACACCGCCACAGGTTTGCCGTGGCGTGAGATGTGCACCACCTCACCACCCTCGGCTGCGTGCACAAGGCCCGCCAGCTGAGCCTTGGCCTCAGACAGGGATACCGGCTGTGTCACGGCCACGACGAACGCTTCTGACCAGAATTCTAGTCTGACCGCGGATTGGTGGGCGGATTCTCCGGCTTGGCCACCACATTGAAGGCCTTCAGCCGCGAGCTCGATGAAGCGGCGCACTGACTTTTGCCGGCCGGTGCACGGCGGCAATCACGAAGTCTGCCGGGATGCCCTGGCTTGTCTGGGGTCTGGGGTACCACCACCGATGGCAGTTCCAGGGCGAGCGACGCAACGGAGCCCAGCCAGGCACCGCCAAAGGCCGCACTCGCATGACCGTGGGGGATGGCATTCCAACCTGACCTTGCGTCATGCGATCGGCCTACTTGGCTAGGCTAACCGGGATATTGGGGCTCTCCGGGTTTACGGTGATCGACTGCAGCTGGGGCCGCAGCACCAGATCCATGTCTTCCATGGGGATGGCTCCCAGCAGCACCTCGTTGCCCAGCACCATGGCGCCGGTGAAGCAGCGGCGGTTGGCGAAGCTCACCTCAATGGGGCCCATGTAGGGCACCGTGCGGCGGCGCCCATCGGCAAGGATGACTTCGCGCTGTTCCAGCTCCCGCAGTTGTAGCTGGATGGCGATGTGCTCAGGGATGCAGAGGTGCACGGCGCCGGAATCGGCCAGGGCGCGCACCTCCAATCCCTGCAGCTCGGGGCGGGTGGGGTTGGAGAGCTGAACGGTGCCGTGAATCAAGCCCATCTGATCAGGGTAAAGGGGGTTTCCTCCGTAGTAATGCCACCGCCCGGTGGGGCTGGTTTGGAGTACAGCATTCCCCGGTGGCCTCCTGCCGGCCTAATTGAGCCCATGGGATCACCGTGTCCTGGTAACCGGCGGTTGCTGCGCGATCTATCAGGGCATCCGTGGAATCACGGCCTCCCCGGACGTGGCCATGGCTCTCGATTCCCTCGCTGATTGAACCCGAAGGGTTCGAAGGGGAATGACCCTGGGTCAAGCTCGTTGCTAGGCAGCTCTTGAGTGCCATCTGTTCACTTCTAAGGTGGCGCGCATTTCCTGATCAGCGGGAACTATCCAGCCACGCCTGGAAGTCGGCTGGGCTGAGGATCAACAGGGGATTCACCGATCCCTGAAGGGCTAGCAAGTCGGCATCGCTACTCACCAGCACAGGCGTGGCTGCAGCCAGAGCCAGATCCAGGAAGACCTGATCATGGGGGTCTCGCACGCGGTGGGAGCTTGCAGGGATGGGACCCGTCCAGCTTTCACACCACGGCAGTAGATCTTCCAGCAGGCGCTCTCGATCCGCTGGGTTCAGTCTGAATTTGGAATAGGCCAAAACCCGTAATAGCTCTCGCACCGTGGGTTCAGCCACAACAGGAATCAACGCATCGCGCTGCCAGCAGGGCCGCAACCAACTGAGTCGGCCATTGGCGAACAACAGCGCTGAAAGCAATACATTGGTGTCGAGCACCGCTCCGATCGGATCACGGTTCAAGTCTGGCGGGCCCATTTCACTGCATCGGCCACATCGGCTTCGCTGATCCCGAGCTCCGCCAGACGGGCACGCACCGCCGTGGCTCCACCGGGGTGGAGCGGCGTGAGCACTATGCGGCCGTTGTCGCAGGTGACGTCGTAGTAGTCGGCCTGGCCCGTCTGTTCCACCACGGCCTTGGGAAGGGTGAGCTGGTTTTTGCTGGTGCGCTTGGCAACAACCATGGCTCTGCCCTGCGAAGGAATCCTTACTCTAGGAGTTTCCTTGCCGCTGCTGGATGGCCAGGCGAACCGCACGAGCACTCCACACGGAAGCCCCTGCGGCCCGCGCACAGCAATCACCACATGCCACCTTAGATACTCAGGAGGAGCGCTACCGCTGCGCGGGCCTTTGGCTACAGCGCAAACCCAACCGCCCCGCCGAGCACAAGTTGCAGAACACCGGCAGCCCAGTCGGCTCACTTCTCGGGGACGGGTCGAAAAAAGCTCAGAACCAGGATCAAGGCGGAAAACGCTGCAATGGCGCCGATCAAGCGGATGGCATTGACTTCAAGCCGATGCCTTTGCCGGCGATCATCCGGGTGTTCAGCGCATCAGCGTTGGGGTCGGCCATCTGTTCAGATGCTTACCAATGTTTCCCGCTGATCGTCCTTCACGAACTGGAGCGTGGCACCAGCCTCCTCCCGCTCCTTGACCAGTAGGTATAGGGCAAGAGCTCGTCGGAATACGTCGGTCTTGGTGAGCCCCTCGGAGGAGGCAAGCAGGTCAAGGCGCTCGCTGAGGCGATCAGGCAGCCGGACGTGGCCATGCCTCTCGATTCCCTCGCTGATTGAACCCGAAGGGTCAGAAGGGGAATGTCCTTGGATCAGGCGCGTTGCTTGGGGGTGTCAGGAAATCTGTACAGGTTGTACAGATTTTGGACGCTTTCAGCTCAGCCCCAGCCGGCGGGGGCGATCAGCCAGGCTCACCGGGATGCTGGGGCCGCAGCAGGAGACTCATGTAGGACACGCACCTCCATTCCTGCGGTTCGGGGCGGGTGGGGTTGGAGAGCTGAACGGTGCCGTGAATCAAGCCCATCTGATCAGGTTATAGGGGTCTTGCCTGCAGGGATGCCCGCCATGGATGCGTTCAAGCCATTCCGCCGTACTCCTCCAGCAGCGAGATCACATCTCGGACTCGCCTTGAGTTGCGTTCGGAGGGGTCGAGCTGGTGCCGGAGCTGGACAAGATTGCACTGAGCTTGCTGCTGAGCTCGTCGAGCCGCTCGTCCTCTTTCTCGAGTCGTTATCGGCTCCGCCGGCCTTCGGCTACAGCCGCTGCTCGATCGCGTAGCGCTCCACGTCGACGTCGATCGTTGGATGCCAATTCAGCTTCTGCAACAGCCGCCGCCACGGCGGCAGCGATGCAAGGAATTCCTGCTTGCTGCGGTAGGTCGACGGAAGTGGCTCCCAGGAGGTCGACATGGGTGTAATTGGTAAACAGCGTGATCAGGGCGAGGAGCAGGGCGGCAAAAACCGTGATCCAGCCTTGACGGTCAAATCCCAAAACCACCGTAGCCAGCCCAGACCCTGAGCCCAGGATGGTACAGGCAAACTATTAGCGCATCCGTGGAATCACGGGCCAGGCGGACGGCCGGATCCAAGGCCTCGATCTGCGGCCAGAGCTGCTGCGGCGCGATTGAGCGCTAGCTGCCTGAACCCGAAGGGTCAGAAGGGGAATGACCCTGGGTCAAGGGCGTTGCTTGGGGGTGTCAGGAAATCTGTACAGGTTGTACAGATTTTGGACGCTTTTAGCCCAGCCCCAGCCGGCGGCGGCGATCGGCCAGGCTCACCGGGATGTTGGGGCCGCAGCAGGGGACCCATGTAGGACACGCACCTCCAATTCCTGCAGAGCCAAACCACCGATGGCAGCACCTAGCGGCTTTGGGGTGACTTAGCCGGCGCGGAGTTGGTTGACGCGCTCGAGCTCGACGGGCCTTAGCTCGACGGTTGGGCGGGGTGCTGTTCAAGATCGATGAGGTGGTTACGGTTCAGGGGCAGCTGCAGTCGATCGGGGGGAGTGTGGAGCTGAAAACCCCGGTTGGGGGGAAGGTGGCGGAGGTGTTCTTCAAGGATGGCCAAACGGTGCGCAAGGGCCAGCTGCTGCTGATCCGTTTTGATACGTGTCAAGGCGGCCGATGAGCGGCGCACGCTCAAGCAGCGGCTGCAACTGCTGGAGCAGCAGGGCCAGCTGCGACTGGAGGCAGACCAGTTGCGGCTGGAGGTGAGCAAGAGCATCAGCCAGATGCTCAACCGCCTGCTGCAAGCGGAACTGCAGCTGCAGTACCAAAACGTGGTGGCGCCAGCTGACGGGGTGATTTTCGATCCCAGCGCGGGCTGTATGCAGAAGTGCTGGTGTCAAACAAAGATATCGGCTTTGTGAAAACCGGCCAGGAGGTCAAGGTGCGCGTGGATGCCTTCCCCTTCACCCGTTATGGAGAGCTGAAGGCCAAGGTGACCTAAATTGGCGCTGATGCATTGGAACCAAGCGAAGTTCAGAATTTCTACCGCTTCCCGGTGAAACTGGAACTAGACCGCTCCTACCTGGAGAGCCAGGGCGTGCGGATCCCTCTGCGCAGTGGCATGGCGATCACCACCAACTTGAAGCTGCGGGAAAAGCGGGTGATCAGCTTGATCAGTGATTTGCTGGTGGATCAGACGGATAGTGTGAAGAGCATCCGGCAGCAATAAATGTGCGGTATTGCCGGTTTAGTGTGCTGGCCCATGCACTGCTGCTCGATCAGCCCATGGCCCGGCGCATGAAGGTGTCAAACATCGGCACGGTGAAGGCGGTCATGCCGTGGGAGGGGCTCCAGATCATGCCTTTGCGGATGAGTCCACTGCGCAGGGGGCCGGTGCGCTCTACGCGCAGCTGCATCTGTTCGGCGATCGCTCCGGAGCGGTGGGGGCCGGCACCGAGTTGTGCCATGGCGTAGAGATAGACCTGCTCTCTTGGCGTGAGGCGATCAAAGCGCACACGGAAAAAATTGCGATCCAGCGCATCACGGGCCTGATCAGTCGCTTCATTCACATCGGCCAAGGTGATCCTGGGGCCCTGCGCTGCGGCCCAGGTGTGTTTGCCCCATTCCTGCAGGAAGTAGGGATAGCCCTGCGTGAGGGTCACGATTGTAGAGAGGGCATCGGCATCGATCTGGGCGCCTTCGTCTTCAATGGGATCCTGGATGGCCTGCGCTGCGGCATCCGGTGCGAGTGCAGCCACTGCCGGGAAATCAAACAAGCGTTCGGCGTACGACTTCGCGTCGCCAGCTAGGGCGGCGAGTTGGGGCAGGCCGGCTCCGAACAGGATCAACGGCAGACCGCGTTGCACCACGCGATGGAGGGCCACGATCAAACCCCTCAGTTCGTCTTCTGTGAGGTATTGCACCTCGTCAATCAACAGGGCCACTGATGTGTCTGCGGCTTTGGCTGCCTGCGCAGTGGCCACCAACAGCTCGGGAAGGTCTACTTCCAGATTGCCGCTGTCTGCACGGAGCGGCTCGCTCAAGCCGATTTTCACATCGCCCAGGCTCACCTTGAAGGCGCTGGCAAATCCACGCAGGGCCGCCATCGCTTCGCCCGCCCAGACACGGGCCTGCTCCACGCGATCCAGCCGCAGCAGGATGGTTTTCAGGGCTGGTGCGAGGTAGCTCGCCAAAGGCCTGCCCTCCGGCGCCTCCAGCTGCACCTGTTCGTAGCCCAACGCTTCTGCCTGCTCGGCGATGCGATTGAGCAGAACGGTTTTGCCCACACCACGCAGGCCAAGCAGCATCTGGCTCTTTTCGGAACGCCCCAGCCGGATGCGTTGCAGAGCTAGCTGGGCTTGAGCCAGCAGCTCCTCTCGCCCTGCCAGCTCAGGTGGCCTGGATCCCGCTCCAGGCGCGAAGGGGTTGCGCAGAGGGTCCATGGGGAGGCGCGAAGCAACGCCAATTTGAAAGAGTTGTTTCCATCTTATGGATCTATCGCCCCCTGAAAGCTGGTTTGGAGTGGTTGTTGATGCAACCTCAGGCGCCCCAGCCGCGCAGTAAAGCGACCATTGACGCTGAGCTGGCTGCCGAGCGCGACTGGTAAGTGGCTGCCGTGATTGCCTTTCTCGATGCCAGTGCCCTGATTTACCTGCTTGAGGGTGAGCCACCTTGGGCCTCGGCGGTCAAGCATGAGCTGCAGGCCCTTGCTGATGGGCATCCCCAGCTGGCGATTGCCCTTAGCCGCCTCAGCGTTCTGGAATGCCGCGTGGGGCCTCTACGGCGCGGGGATCAGTCAAGTTTGGAGCGCTTCGATGGCTTTTTCGCCCGCAGCGATTTGCTGTGGCAAGAGCTCAGCCCAGCGGTGGTGGAGCAGGCCACAACGTTGCGAGCCGACCATGGGCTCCGCACCCCCGATGCCCTGCAGGCGGCCTGTTGCCTGCAACTGGGCCAAGACGCGGTGATGCTCAGTGGCGATGGTGATTTTGAACGCATCGCGGGGTTGCGGCTGCGGCTGATCTGTTGAGCTCAGCGCAAGGATCATTATGTTGGCGGAGGGGTCGAGTTGGAAGGCAAGTCGGCCTCGATCAAGTCGATTTCGGAGTGCATCCAGCCTTAGTTGCACGCGATGCTGGCCTTGGCTGGCAACAGTATTGAAGGTGATTTCGGCGCTGGGTTTGGAATTGCATGTCACTGCATGGCGCCGGGGCGGGAGGGGTTGGAGAGCTGGACGGTGCCGCGAATCATGCCCATCTGTGCGGGGTAAAAGGGTCTGGCCTGCAGGGATGCCAGCGCCCTGCGCCCCGTGGGGATGGTTTGGAGACCAGCGTTCCCGATAGCCTCCTGGGATCCTGATTGAGCCCATGCCCTCCCTGCTTATCCAAGGGACTAACCGCGTGCTTGCCATCGGCATCGAACTACTGGGCCCGAGGGGGGCGGCGGAAAGGCAGGCGGGGTTCCGCTTCCACCCCATCAGCACCGATCAAGTGCCCGGCTCCTTGATGCCGGAGGGCAGCTTTTCAGAAACCACCCCCATACGAGCAGCTCAGCCCCTACTTAGCAAGCAAGACCGGCAGCGGCCAGTGGTGCTGGCTTGGCTCCACGCCTTTGGGCTGCTGTTGGTGATCCTCAAGGCGGTGTGCGGTGAGCAGATTGCGCTCTATGGGGGCGACCATCGCGAGCGCATCGGCGTTGCCCCTGTTGCGGTGTGATTATCCAACTGGTGCGGGAATGCCCTCCTGGCCATGGGGGTGTGGAGCGGGTGGCCCATGAGCTTGCGGTGGCCTGGCACGCCCAGGGGAAATTGTGCGTCACTATCTCCCTGCAGCCCTATGACCCATCGGCTGACGACCCCTCGCTGCCGGTGCCTTACCGCCGCAGCTATCTGCCGTGCATCAAGCTTGGACGCCAGCTTTTGCTGCCTTTGCCATCGCGGCGTCTATGGGCTGTGCTCACCAGTTCAGAGGCGCTGCATTTGCATCTTCCCTGCCCGGGTTTGTTGGCGGTGAGTGTGCTCGCCAGGCTGATGCAACCAGG
>NZ_JAGQCQ010000060.1:0-14238 GCF_024346275.1 Cyanobium sp. BA20m-p-22 | reverse complement strand
GGTGGAGCAGATCTCGATTGTGATCTCGGTGTTTGTGGGGGCGATCACCTTTAGCGGCTCAATCGTGGCCATGGGCAAGCTGCAGGGTTGGATCAGTACCCCGGCGTGGACCCAGAACTCCCTGCGCCATGCCGTCAACATCTCCCTGGCAGTTGCCTGCCTGGCAGGTGCAATCACCTTGCCCGGAGCCATGGCTGGCGCCCCTCTTTGGGTGCTGTTGCTGGCCTCCTCCCTGCTGGGCATTGGTGTCACCCTGCCGATCGGTGGTGCCGACATGCCGGTGGTGATTTCCCTGCTCAACAGCTACTCGGGTGTGGCTGCAGCCGCCGCCGGTTTTGTGGTGGGCAGCCAGTTGTTGATCGTCGCTGGGGCGATGGTTGGGGCCGCCGGCCTGATCCTCACCCAGGTGATGTGTACGGGCATGAACCGCTCATTAGTAAGCGTGTTGTTTGGCGGGGCCCTTGGCGGCGTAGCTCCCGTTGGTGGGGGCGGTGATGAGGCCGGCTACACCCGCATCACCAGTTGCAGCGCCGAGGAATGTGCTCTGGCCCTGGAAGCGGCTGAAAGGGTGGTGTTTGTGCCTGGCTACGGCCTGGCCGTGGCCCAGGCCCAGCACGCCCTGCGCGAACTCTCCAAGTTGCTCGAGCTCCATGGGGTGGAGGTTTCATATGCCATCCACCCGGTGGCAGGTCGCATGCCTGGCCACATGAATGTGTTGCTGGCTGAGGCCGACGTGCCCTACGAGCAGTTGCTGGAGATGGATACTATTAATCCCGAATTTCCCCGTACAGACGTGGTGATCGTGCTGGGTGCCAACGACGTGGTCAATCCCGATGCCAAGACCGATTCCTCCAGTCCCCTCTATGGCATGCCCGTGCTTGAGGTTGACCAGGCCCGCCAGGTGTTCGTGGTGAAGCGCAGCCTGGGCGCCGGTTATGCCGGCATCAAGAACGCCCTGTTTGAATTACCTCAGACGGCGATGGTCTTTGGCGATGCCAAGGCCGTGCTCAACGGCCTGCTCACGGAGCTGCGCAGCATGGGGATCGGCAAGAAGTAAGGGGCAATATGTCGGTTCCTAAAACCTATAGTAGAGAACGGTAAAGGCCTCGAGGTCTTTGTTGTCTTGATCGGAGCCTTCGAATATATAATTTAAGCCCAGGCTCAGGCTCAGGTGTTTGACAAGATTGATGTCCAAGCCCGCCGTGATCATGGCATCAGTATTGCCGGTGCTGTCGGTATTGGTTGCCACGCCAACGCCCGCATAGGGGCTAACTGGGCTATTTGGATAGATATCAAGTGTCAGGGGCATTTGGAAGGCGCCTTGGTTGTTTGAGGAGCCATCAGAGCCAACGTTTCCGAAAATGTAAGTAGGGCGCAATGAAATTGCCGCATCTTTGCCAATTTCTCTGCCAATGCGGCCATAGACCATTCCATCGGTCGGTTCGTCATTGCCGACACCGATGCGTACGCCGCCCCCCAGTCCCACAATCCAGGGTGCAAGGGAAGTTTGGACGGAGTGCTTTGGCTGATTTCCTGGCTGATCGCCTAGCTGAACAGCGGGTGTTGGCTGAGCGGATGGCTGTTCAGCAGCTGGCTGTTCAGTCGTTGGCTGTTCAGCAGTTGGCGCTGGCTGCCAATCTGGCGATGAATTTGTAGGTAGAGGGGAAGCTTTTTGCCAGGTTGAGCCAGGCTGGGTATTGGCGGGTTGGCCCAATTCCCAAGTGGGCGCTGGGATTGAATCTTGGCTGGTCAGGCTGGAAGAAATGTCATGCTTGAAGGGCTTTGCATGCCGATTCGAGCTATCAGGCAAGCTGGCTGCTGGTCTGAGGGTTTGGGCCGCAAGGGGAGAGTGGAAAGCGGCTGTGCAAATGATCGAGATTGATACAGAGGCCGAAATTGATACAGGGCCCGATATGGAAATCGACGAGATCTTCACTAAGGCTATCTATTGTAAATATTTTTTAATTTAGCAGGCCTGTGCCTTGAGGTCAATGGCTGATCTTGTGTTTGGCTGCCGACAGCGCTTGCCCTGGATCGGTGGGGATCTGCAGACCCTGCGGGACACCTTGATGGTTCCCCGCTGGCCTGCCGATACGGCTCAGCGCCTTTTGATCAGGGCCCCAGATGGGGGTTCCCTGCTGCTCAAGCTGGATCTGCCCCAGCAGCAGGATCCCTGCGGCTGGGTGCTATTGGTGCATGGCCTTGGCGGCAGCAGTGATCGCCCTGGCGTGCGGCGACTGGCCCGTTTACTTGTTCTCAAAGGGTTCGCTGTTTGGCGTTTGAATTTGCGGGGTGCTGGCGAGGGGCGCTCCCTGGCCTCGGGTACCTATGCGGCTTCCTGCAACCGAGATCTGATTCCTGTTCTGGCGGCTGTGAGGGAACGGGCCCGGGGCCGGCCCTTGCTCGGGGTGGGGCTCTCCTTGGGGGGCACCGTTCTGCTCAACGGCCTGTTGGAGCACCCGGGCGGCCTGGATGGACTTGCCTGCGTCAGCAGCCCCCTGGATCTGGGTGCTTGCGCGCGTCAGATCGCCCGCCCCCGCAACGCTCTTTACCAGTGGCATATGGTGCGGGGCCTGGTCCGCCTGGCTCTGGCCGATCCCCAGACGATCGCACCAGCCAGCCTGGGCAGGATCGCTCGGATCGCCACGATTCGAGACTTTGATGCCCTGATCACCGCACCCGGCTGGGGCTACGCGAACGTGGACCACTACTACAGGGAGGCCTCTCCCCTGGAGAGGCTTCGCTCAGGTGCCTCCCTGCCGCCCCTTTTGTTTATCCATGCCCTGGATGATCCCTTGGTTCCCGCCGGTTCGCTCGTGGCACTGGCGGGCCAGCAGCTGAGAGATAGGGAGATTTTGCTGCCGGGCTGGGGCGGCCACAACGGCTTCCATGGCGCGGCTGATCCGCCCGACGGCAGCTGGGCTGATTGCCACGTTGCCGAGTGGCTGGCAAGGCGGTGCCGAGAGCTCCCGGCTGGCTTCCTCTGAAAAGTACGGACCAGCCCTTTTCAAGCCGTTGGCTGGACTTGTAGTTGATAGCGCTGCACTACCCATTCCCCAACGATCCGGCCGCCGATCACGTGCTCGCGCACGATGCGCTCGATCCGCTCTGGCGTGACGCCGCCGTACACAACGCCTTCGGGCCAGATCAGCAGCACGGGGCCTTCGGCGCAGACCCGCAGGCAATCGGCCTTGGTGCGCAGCACGATGCCGCGGGGGCGGGCCGGATCCTCCAGGCCCAGTTCTCGAACCAGGCGCTTGAGGGCGGCCCAGCTGGCGGCGCCGATGGCGGGGTCCGGGCAGCAGAGCGCCTTGCTGGGGGTGGCGCAGAGCAGCAGGTGGTGGGAGACGGGCATCAGACCGGCAGCGCCGCGGGGGTCTTGGCGTTCAGCCGGGCTGCAGCTTCATGCACCGCCTGCCGGGCCCAGGCGTCGATGGCCAGTACGTCGTCGAGGGAGGGGTTGGCCGTCAGGTCGGCCCGGTGGCGATCACACACCCCGTCGATCAGCCTGGGGATATCGAGGAAATGCACCTGCTCGTCGAGGAAGAGGGCCACGGCCTGCTCGTTGGCGGCGTTCATCACCGCCGGCATGGTGCCGCCGGCGCGCCCCACCGCGTAGGCCAGCTCCATGCAGGGGTAGCGGGCTGGATCCGGGGCGCGGAAGCTGAGCGAGCCCACCTCGGTGAGATTTAGGCGACGCCAGGGGGTTTCCAGCCGTTCGGGCCAGCTGAGGCAATAGAGAATCGGCAGCTTCATGTCTGGCCAGCCCAGCTGGGCCAGCACCGAGGAATCGGCCAGCTCCACCATCGAGTGGATGATCGACTGGGGGTGCACGACGATCTCGATGTGGTCGTAGTCGAGGCCAAACAGGTAGTGGGCCTCGATCACCTCGAGCCCCTTGTTCATCAGGGAGGCCGAATCGACGGTGATCTTGCGGCCCATCGTCCAATTGGGATGGCTGGTGGCGTCGGCCACGGTGGCCTTGTGGAGGTCTTCGGGGGCCCAGTCGCGGAAGGCGCCGCCGCTGGCGGTGAGCTGGATGCGGCGCAGGCCTGGAGTGGGTACGCCGGTGGAGAGGCGGGCCGTGTCGGCCCAGGGGGTGCCCTGCAGGCACTGGAAGATGGCGGAGTGCTCGGAATCGGCAGGCAGCAGGCGCGAGCCGCTCTTCGCCAGCTCGGGCAGCACCACGGGCCCCGCTGCGATCAGGGTTTCCTTGTTTGCCAGGGCTAGATCCTTGCCGGCCTTGACCGCCGCCAGGGTGGGCAGCAGGCCGGCGCAGCCGACGATGCCGGTGACCACCAGATCGGCCGTGGGCCAGGCGGCGGCGGCGCAGAGGCCCTCGTTGCCCCCCAGCAGCTCGGGCAGGCGCTCTGGCCTGGCGGCAGGCTCAAGGGCCTGGAGGCGCTCGCGCAATTCGCCAACGCGATCGCCGTTGGCCAGGGCCACCACCTCCGGGGCGTGGCGGCGGATCTGGTCGACCAGCAGGTCGAGGTTGTTGCCGGCGGTGAGGGCCACCACCTTGAAGCGATCGGGAAACTCTTCGGCCAGCTCCAGGGTCTGGGTGCCGATTGAACCGGTGGAACCCAGCACGGCGATGGCTTTCACGGTGGGGGGCCCTTAAGGTTTCGGCGCATCAGTCTCCCACCGCTCCTTCCCGATGACCGCAGCTCCTCCTCCACAAGCCCCGTTGCCACGTGGTTATGTGCTGCTCTGTGGCCTGGCCATGGGGGCTGCCGACGTGGTGCCGGGCGTCAGCGGCGGTTCGATGGCCTTCATCCTCGGCATCTACTCCACCCTGCTGGAGGCCATTGCGGGCTTCGATCTGGAGCTGCTCAAACTGCTCGCTGCGGGGCGGTGGGGGGCGGCGGCGGCACGGGTGCATCTGGGTTTCCTGCTGCCCCTGCTGGCGGGGATATTCGGCTCGGTGCTGCTGCTGGTGCGACCGATCACCTGGCTATACGTCCAGCACCCGGTGTTTCTATTTGCTTTCTTCTTCGGCTTGATCGTGGGCTCGATCGTGCTGATTGCCCGCCATGCCCACTGGGGTGCCAGCGGCCTGGTGGCGATGGCTCTGGGGGCGGCCGGGGCCCTGGTGTTTGTGACCCGGGTGCCGGTGACCATGCCCCACGACCCTTTCACCCTCTTCTGGAGCGGTGCGGTGGCGATCATGGCGATGATCCTGCCTGGGATTTCCGGCTCCTTCCTGCTGCTGGTGCTGGGCCAATACCAGCACGTGATGGAGGCGGTCAAGGGCCTCGACCTGGTTGTGCTGCTGCCCTTCGCCCTGGGCTGTGCCACCGGGCTGATCGCCTTTGTGCGGGTGCTGCGCTGGCTGCTGGCCCGCTGGCACGGCCAGACCGTGGCCCTGTTGGTGGGGGTGATGGCCGGCTCGCTCTGGAAGATCTGGCCGTTTCGCACCGTGCTTGAGAGCAGCACCAACGCCAAGGGCAAGCTGATCGTGCTGCGCGATGCCCTGGCAGCGCCGCCCAGTGCTTCGGCCCTGCTGGTGGCCCTGCTGCTGGGGGCGATTGGGGTGCTGTTGGTGGTGGGCCTGGAGTGGTTGCAGCAGCGGGTGGGTGTGGCTGAAATGGGCGGCTGAGACCTATCGCTGGCCTCGGCCTGGCCATGTCGAGCTTCGACCTGATCGGCCGCGGGGCGGGCTGATTAGGCTCGAGCTGCCCCCGCCCTTGGCCTTTGAACGCCTTTCTGCAGCGCTGGAACTTCATTGAGCGGGCCCGGCTGGAGCGGCAGCTGTGGGAGGCCTTCGAGCGCAAGGAAGACCTGGAGGCGCTGGTGGAGAACTGTCCGCCCGGTTTTCAGAAGGAGGTGTGGACCACCACCCTGCAGCGGCTTCGTAAGATCGAGCGAATGATGCAGGGCCAACAGCGTCCGCCTGGAAGCTGAGTTGTTTGTGCCGATCAGGCCAGCCCAATTCACTTAGCTCAAATCCACTTAGCTCCGAATCCACTCAGTGACGCCGCCGGGCCGGTCGATCAGCTCGATCCCCTGGGTTTTGAGGCCGTCGCGGATCCGATCGGCTTCTGTGAAGTTGCGGGCGGCCTTGGCGGCTTGGCGGGCTGTGATCTGGGCGTCGATCTCGGCGTCGCTGGGGCTCGCTGATCCCGATCCCGATCCCGGGCGGGCGGCCGGGCCCTCGGCTGCCCGCTCATGCTGGAGGCCCAGCACCCCCGCCAACTCAAGCAGCAGCTGGCCCTGGGCCGCCAGGGCAGGGGAGGCGGCTGAGGCGGCGGCGGCCCCATCACCGCGCTCGATGCGGTTGGCCAGGGCTCGCAGGGGTTTGGCCAGCTCGAACAGCACGGCCAGGGCAGCTGAGGTGTTGAGGTCGTCGTCCATGGCGGCGGCGAAGCGCTGGCGGGCTTCAGCCAGATCGCTGGGCAGGTCGGCGGCATCGCTGGCCGGTGTGGCTTTGGCGCTGGCAGCCAGCCCGAGGGCGGCGTTGAGCCCCTTCCAGCCGGTGGCGGCGGCCTCGAGGGCTGGGGCGCTGAAGTCGAGCGGCTTGCGGTAGTGGGCCTGGAGGGTGAACAGGCGCAGGGTCATCGGCGAGACGCCCGAATCCAGCAGGGCACGGATGGTGGTGAAGTTGCCCAGGGATTTGGACATCTTCTGGCCGCCCACATTGACCATGCCGTTGTGCAGCCAGTAGCGAGCCAGCTGGTGGCCGGTGGCCGCCTCCGACTGGGCGATCTCGTTTTCGTGGTGGGGAAAGATCAGGTCGGCGCCACCTAGGTGGATGTCGATCGTGTCGCCCAGCTCCTCGCGCACCATGGCGGAGCATTCGATGTGCCAGCCGGGCCGGCCGGGGCCCCAGGGGGATTCCCAGCTGGGCTCGCCCGCTTTGGTGCCCTTCCAGAGGGCAAAGTCGAAGGGGTGCTGCTTGCGGGCCTCTTCCTCCGTGGCCACTCGGCCGGCTGCATTGTCCTGTTGCTCAGCTAGATCGCGGCCGCTCAACTTGCCGTAGCCGGCATGTTTCATCACGGCAAAATACACATCGCCATCGGCGCTGTAGGCCGCCCCCTTGGCTTCCAGTTCGGTGATCAAGGTGCGAATGGCATCAAGGCTTTGGGTGGCCCGGGGCATGCGGTCGGGCGGCAGAATGTTTAGCCGGGCCATGTCGGCCACAAAGGCCTCGATGTTGCGCTCACTCACGATCTCCATCGAGCTGCCCTCCTCGGCGGCGCGGTTCAGGATCTTGTCGTCGATGTCGGTGTAGTTCTGCACAAAAGTGACGGCATAGCCGCTCCAGAGCAGATACCGGCGCAGCACATCCCAGGCGATATAGCTGCGGGCATGGCCCAGGTGGCAGAGGTCGTAGACCGTCACCCCACAGCAGTAGATGCTCACCTGGCCGGGCACCAGGGGCTCGAAGGGCTCGATGCGGCGGCTGAGGGTGTTAGTGAGCCGCAGGGTCACAGTGGGTTCACGGTGGGGGAGTGGTGAGGTTTGCTGGAATCAAGCATCGGGGCGTCGGGCGCTGAAGCGGCCGATCAGCACGCCCAGGGCCACGCCCACCACTGCCCCCTGTTCTCCGCTCAGTTGTTCCAACCGTTGCTGGAGCTCAGCTTCACCCGGTTCAGGGGGTAAGGACATCGACGATCTGCAGAGCTCAGGCTGGGGGGATCCAGGAATCAGGGCAGCGGCCAGAGTCCCTGCTCGCCTGATCAAGCTGACCGTAGCAATCCCAGCGGTTCGGTACCTCCCGATGCCGCCTGGCGGGGGGGGCCGGCAAAACTGACTCAAGGATTGGGCGGGGCTGAAGGGCTGGGGCAGGGGATAGGCAGAAGGGGCGCGCGGCTGCTGTTCTTTCACGCCTGTGTCCTTGATTCAGACCAAGGAGATGTTCGGCATCCTGCGTAGCGGTCTAGCCGTTTGTACGGCGCGACGAGAACGACGGCCTTGACCTCGATCAGATCCCTCCAGTTCCGGGCAACTACAAGCCGATCACGGAGGTGAGGCGGGGCTTGACAGTCCATAGGAGTGTCGGGCCGCCTCAGGACGGTCGGTTTGTGGAGTGATCAGCGGCCAAAGAAGCCGCTTAGCCTGAGCCCATGGCGCCATCCCGCATCACCCACAACCTTGAGCAGTGCGGCGGTAAGCCCTGCATCCGCGGTATGCGCATTCGCGTGCGGGATGTCCTCGAGCTCTATGCCGCGGGGTTGAGCAGCGAGCAGATCCTTGCCGACTATCCGGATTTGGAGCCGGAGGACCTCAGCGCTGCACTGGATTACGCAGCTCGGGAGATCGACCATCCGGTGTTGGTGGGATGACCGCACTGGCGATGGCGGCTGTTCGGACAGGAGCCCGCCCCAAGCCGGATCCGGGCCTTCCAGCCCCTGAGCTTTCGCACTCGGTAACTGCTCCCCGCTTAGACGCCATCCCCAGGCACCGGCCCGCCTGGCCAATGGATGCGATAGGCGCGGCTGCGGCCTTCGCCGATCGGCTCGATCGCCCGTTGCTCCACCAGCTCGGCCAGATCGCGCCAGGCCGTGGCACGGCTCACCTTGGTGAGGCTGATGGCCTTGCGCAGGCTCAGGCCGCCCGTGAAACCCTCCGGTTCGGCATCCAGCAATCGATTGAGCAGTTTCTGCTGGCGGCTGTTGAATCCGCTGTGCCGGTGGCTCCACCAGAAGGCCGCCTTGCGCCGCACCGCATCGATCACGGCGCCATTGGTGGCCGCCGCTGCCGTGAGCTGCTCCAGGAACCAGCTCAGCCAGCCCGTGACATCCAGATCGCCCCGCTGGCAGCACTCCAGCGCCGCGTAATACCCCTCCCGCTCCCGCAATATCTGGGCGGAAATGCCTAGGGCGCGGCCAGACAACTCCTGTTGGGACTGGGCCCTGCAGTCCTGGGCGAGTAGCCGATCGGTGATCGCCCTGGCCAGACGGCCGTTGCCGTCTTCATAGGGGTGGAGGGTGAGAAACCAGAGGTGGCCAAGGCCCGCCCGCAAGAGCCCGTCCAGCTGCGCAGGCGGGGATGCGACCCAATCCAGGAAGGCCTCCAGCTGCTCCTCCAGCTGGTCGCGGGGCGGCGCTTCAAAGTGGAGGCGCTCACGGCCGATGGCACCGGAGAGCACCTGCATCGGCGTCCCATCGCGCAGCTCCCCGATCCGTATGGCACGCAGGCCAGCGGGGCCAGCGGCGAACAGGCGCCGCTGCCAGTGGTTCAGGGTCGTCAGGGTTAGGGGCGCATCCAAGGTGCTGGTCGCCTCCAGCAACACATCCAGCAGGCCCTCCACCTGGGCGCTGGCGGCTGGCTGCCCCTCGGCCAGGGGAAGCTGCAGCCGGCGGGCGATTGAGGAGCGCACCTGGCCGGGATCGAGCAACTCGCCTTCGATGGCGGACGTGCCCAGGCTCTCGCGGCCCAGCAATGCAGAGATCGCCTCGCGATCGAGCGGGGGCTCCAGCGTCTCCAGCCGGTTAAGCAGCTGCTGGCGCGCAGCGCAGGCCTGCTCCAGCAGCGGCTCCAGAGCGGAGCCTTTCCAGCGGAACTGGGGCCAGTCCGGCTGCTGCCAGATCCAAGATGAAGCCATTAGCCCAGCCTAATCGCTTCATTAGATGAAGCGGTTGGTGACGTGTAATCGCTTCATGGCCAGCCCCATGACCCCCGGCGGGTTTCCGGTTCAATGCAACGGCTGATTAGATAAAAGATCTACGCCGGGGCGGGTCATTTCGCGTCCATCCAGTTGGGCCCCACGCCCGTTTCCACCACCAGCGGCACTGACAGGGCCATGGCGTTCTCCATGGTTTGACGCGTCAGGGTCAGCACTGTCTCCAGCGCCTCAGGCGCTGCTTCCAGCACCAGTTCGTCGTGCACCTGCAGCAGCAGTCGGGCGGGCAGGGCGGCCGTCTCCAGCTCCCGCTGCAGTTGCACCATGGCCAGCTTGATGATGTCGGCGCTGGAGCCCTGGATCGGCGCGTTGGCTGCGGCCCGCAGTTGCTGGGCTTCCATGCCGCCGCGGCGGGCCACCTCCAGCTCGATCTCGAGGGGATCCTTGCCGCGCAGGCGGCCCAGGCCGTTGGGGTCAAAGTGGAAGGGTCGCCTCCGGCCCAGGATCGTTTCCACATAGCCCCGGCTCAACGCCAGCCGCTCCTGCAGCTCCAGAAAGGCGAACACCTTCGGGTAGCGCTGCTTGTATTTGCTCAGAAACTCCTTGGCGTCGGCCTGGCTCACGCCCGTTTCCCGGGCGAAACGCTGGGCGCCCATGCCGTAGATCACGCCGAAGTTGATCGTCTTGCCCAGGCGGCGCTCATCCGGTGTCACGGTGTCCTTCTCGAGCAGCAGCCGGGCGGTGAGGGCATGCACGTCGTCGCCGCTGCGGTAGGCCTCCACCAGCACCGCTTCGCCGCAGAGGTGGGCCAAGATGCGTAGCTCGATCTGGGAGTAGTCGGCGCTGATCAGGCTCCAACCCTCCTGGGGCAGGAAGGCCTTGCGGATCCGCCGCGAAAACTCAGTGCGGATCGGGATGTTTTGCAGGTTGGGGTTGCTGCTGCTCAGGCGCCCGGTGGCGGTGACGGCCTGGTTGAAATCGGTGTGCACTCGGCCCGTCTCCGGCTCCATCAGGGCCGGCAGGGCATCCACGTAGGTGCTCTTGAGCTTGCTGAGGGTGCGGTGCTCCAGCACCAGGGCCACCACCGGGTGGGCATCTTCGAGCTTTTCGAGCACCACCGCATCGGTGCTCCAGCCGGTCTTGGTCTTGCGGGATTTCTTGCGATCGAGCCCGAGGGTGTCAAACAGCAGCTCCCCCAGCTGCTTAGGAGAAGCCAGGTTGAAGTCGCAGCCAGCGGCCGCCTTCGCCTCGCCATCGAGGCGCTCCAAAGCGGCCTTGAGCTCGGTGCTCAGCTCGCCCAGGTAGGCGGTGTCGATGCGGATGCCGGTGGCCTCCATCTGGGCCAGCACCGGCTCCAGCGGCAACTCCAGCTGGTCGAGCAGTTGGGGCAGGGCCGCGCCCATGGCGATCAGCTCCTGGCGCAGCAGCAGGGCCAGGCGCCAGGTGAGGTGCACATCCATGCCGCAGTATTGGGCCGCGGCCTCGATCGACACCGCTGAAAAATTGGCGCCCTTGGGCACCAGCTCTCCATAGCTGGTGGGGCTGAAGCCGAAGTTGCGCTCGGCCATCGCCTCAAGGCCGTGTTTGTCGCCGGCATCGCGCAGGTAATCGGCGAGCAGGGTGTCCATCACCACCCCGCCCAGGGGCAGGCCGTGGCGCATCAGGATCAGCCGGTCGTATTTGGCGTTCTGCAGCGCCTTTGGGTGGGCGGCGCTGGCCAGCCAGGGGGCCAGGGCGGTGAGCACCGCAGCTAGGGATAGTTGCTGAACCTGTTGAGGAGGTTGTACATCTGTACAACCTCCCGGAGCGCTTTCGGTTGAGGTTCCAGAAGGGATCTTCAGAAGCTCCTGGATGTCCCCGCTGGCTTCGCTCTGCTGCTCGCTCTGCTGCTCGGGAAGATGGTGGCCGATAGGGATGTAAGCGAGCTCCGCCGGGCCATCTCCCCAGGCCACGCCCACCCCCACCAGTTCGGCCTGGAAGGGGTTGAGGCTGGTGGTTTCGGTGTCTAGGGCTACGGGGCGGCCCGGGTCTGTGCAGCCGTTGAGGCGCTGCACCAGGGCGGCCAGGGCCTCGGCACTGGTGATCAGCTGGGGCTGGAGCTGGGGCAGCTTCTGGCTGTTCGGCTGATCGGCAGCTGTTGCACCAGCTGTTGAACTTTCTGTTTCACCAGCTGAAACCGCGTTAATGGCGGCTGTGACGGCCTTGCCGCCCGCGGGGCTGGATTCCTCCCTGGGCTCCGGCGGCACGGCCGAGAACAGCTGGGCGAAGTTGGGCACCTGTTTCACCAGGCTGTACAGCTCCAGCTCCTCCAGGCTGCTGGCCAAGGACTCAGCCTTGACTGCCCCCAGCTCCAGCCGTGGCTCGCTCGGTAGGGGGATGTCGATCAGGATCTCGGCCAGCATCCGCGAGCGATAGGCACTTTCACGGTCGGCGCGCAACTTCTCGATCAGGGCACCCTTGAGGCTGCCCTGGGTGGCCTTGGCTCCCGCGGCCGCCAGCTGGTCGAGGGCGGCATAGATGCCATCGACATGCTCAAACTCCTTCAACAAATTGATGGCGGTTTTGGGCCCCACCCCCTTAACGCCGGGGATGTTGTCTGAGCTGTCGCCCGTGAGCGCCTTGAGGTCAACGACCTCGTCTGGCGTCACGCCGAGCTTGGCGATCACGCCGTCGCGGCGGATCTCCAGCGGCCCGCTGTTTTTGGCGTAGGGGCCGCCGCCCATGTAGAGCACGGCGATGTCGCGCTCGTCGTCGACCAGCTGGAACAGGTCGCGGTCGCCCGAGAGGATCCGCACTCGCCAGCCTTCTGCCGCCGCCCGGTTGGCCAGGGTGCCGAGCACGTCATCGGCCTCGAACCCCGGCGCCATCGCCAGGGGGATGTCGAGGCTCTCGGCCAGGATCTGCTGCAGGTTGGCCAGGTCGGCGAAGAAGTGCTCCGGCGCCACATCCCGGTGGGCCTTATAGGCCGCATCTGCCTCGTGGCGGAAGGTGGGCTCGGCCGTGTCGAAGGCCACCACCAGGCCATTGGGTTTGAGCCCCTTGCAGTTGTCGAGCAGGGCCTTTAAGAAGCCGTAGGTGACGCTGGTGGGCACCCCCGCCTTGGTGCTCAGCCCCCCGTCGCCCCCCTTGGCAAAGGCGTAGAAACTGCGGAAGGCCAGGGAGTGGCCGTCGATCAGCAGCAGCAGGGGCTTGGTGCCAGGGGCCACGTTGCTGCAAGGGGTGATGGGTCGGGTCAGCCTGCCAGAGCTCAGGCTTGCAGTTGGGCCATGGCGATCCGCACCACGGCCTCCGCGGTGCCCAGGGCAGTGGTGCTGTCGTTGGCATCGAAGAGATCAGCCGGTGCCTCATCTCCTTGGGGGTAGCGGCTGGCGCTATTCATGCGCGTAAGCGCCTTGAGACGCAGCTCAGCTAGGGCTGGGAGATCCAGGCCCTGCTGTTGCAGCAGCTCCACCAGTTTCTCGAGGGAGTGGCTGTATGGCGGAGTGATCCCGGCCGCCAGCAGCAAGGCCTTGAGGGCTTTTTCGGCGGCCTGACCCGCCAGGTAGCAGGCCTGGGCATGGAACCCCTGGCCGGCCGTTAGGCCCGCCGCTTCCAGATCGTTGTTCGCCTGGCGGATCCAGGCCTCAACCCGGGGAGTCACGGCTGATCCAGGCGCAGGGCGTCGCGGCCGATGGCTCGCCAGTAGGGATCGTCGCCCCCTTTCAGCTGCTGCCAGCGCTCCTGGCTCAGCGCCAGCACGTCGTCTCCGAGGCGGGCGTCCAGAAGAGCATCGGCCAGGGCATCAGCCTGCTGCTGGCTGGGGGCGATGGCCAGCAGGTCAACGTCTGAGCAGCCATCCCAGTTGCCCCGCGCCATCGAGCCAAACAGCCACACCTCGCCGCCCGGCTGGCTGGCGGCGACCTCTGCGGCACCTACGCGCAACGCCGTTAGGCGGGCGCTGTGGCGCTGCTCGCGTATGGCGGCCAGGCTGGGCATCGCTTCATGCTAGGGCGATGGTGCAGGTGGCCATCGTCAGCGGTACCGCCGCCTTCAGCCCCTGCGGTCACTACCGCTGGTGGCTGGAGCGGGTGTGGCAGCCGGCGGCGCCACGACTGCTGTTCATCGGCCTCAATCCTTCGCGGGCCGATGGCCAGCGCGACGACCCCACCCTGCGGCGGCTGGTGGGCTTTGGCCGCCGCTGGGGCTTCGGCAGCCTCGAGGTGCTCAATTTGTTTGCGCGCATCAGCCCATCGCCGCCCGTGCTGCGCCGCGCCGCCGATCCGGTGGGCGCCGAGGCCGATGTCTGGCTGCAGCAACGCCTGGTGGCCCATCCCCAGGCGACGCTGTGGCTGGGCTGGGGCAACCAGGGCGCCTGGCGGGGGCGGGATCGGGCGGTGCTGGCCTTGTTGCAGGGCCGGGACCTCTGGGCCCTGGGTCTCACCGCCGCCGGCCAGCCCCGCCATCCTCTCTATGTGGCCGGCGATGTTGCGCTGCAGCCACTCACCTATCCCAACCCAGGGAGCCTGGGCCATCCTGAGGACAACTCCGGACGGTTGCCCTCCAAGACCCTGCCCGCTAATCCGCTGACCGCCAAGACCCCATGTCTGCCCTCCCCCGCCGCTATGCCGTTCATCTGCACCTGAGTGGGGGGCAGAGCGAAACCGTCCATTTCCACACCCTGGAGGCCTTTCAGC